>JAQVBK010000265.1 GCA_028690365.1 Candidatus Cloacimonadota bacterium | reverse complement strand
GCTTCTGAGGAGCTTCTTCATCGCCCAATCAAATCTGATTAATTTCTCTGGCATTTTTCCTCCGGATAATCTTTGATTTCACTCAGTTGGAGAGGGTTATTTCGTCAACGGAAAATTTACTGACAAGTTTGAAAAGATAAGACTTGAACCGCAGAGAGCGCTGAGAGAGACAAAGGGTAACTTAAATGAAAAACAATGACGGGAGTTCCTCAACCGGCAGTAGCCGGTTAGGGACTTCCGGCATACCGAGATTCCTCCATTTCAGCCTGTCTGCCGCAGGCAGATCGGAATGACAGAAAAACACAGATCGTATAACACGAAAATAAGGAAAGTTCTGCGATAGAGAAGAGTTTAACCATCCGACATTCCTATCGCCCGAAGTCCCTGTAAACGAGGGACTCCGGTCTTGGAGATTCCTCAAGTGTTCAATTTATCAGGATGAGGGTTCCTGTTTAACAACAACCTCTGATATCTTCATCAGCAGGGAATCTGCCAGAATATCTTTGTAATTGGCTTCGTAGAGATTTTGTTCTCTCAGGAATCTGATTCCTCTTTTGTAGGACTCTTTTGCCAGTTCCGGTTCATTGAGCTGATAATAGCTCTTTGCCAGAAGGAAATCACTGATGTAGAGATGTTCTTTGCCATAATAATCAAAAAACTGTACAGCATAATTAGGCAAGTAGGAATAATCAAAGGGAGATAGTTTTTTTATTACCTCTGCATATTCTCCTTTTTCGAATAAAAAAATTGTTTTGGTGAAGTTGTAGTATTCTGCCTTCTCCTCATCCATTGGAGCTTTTTGCAGAATTAAATCTATTATTTCAATAGACTTGTCTAATTCTCCGTTTCTCCGGAGAAAAGCTGCAGCGTAATGCAGAATATTTTCGTAAATGTATATAAAATCATCGGTTTCAGTATTTTCAATTTGAGTTAGGAAATTTTTGAGATAAGGGTTATCATAATAAGTAGTTTTCTTATCATCATGTAGCATAAAGTAATGGTTCAAAGTAAGAAGTCCTGATTTTAAAGTTGGAAATCCATCGATCTCGGATATACTATAAACATTCTCATGAGAAGTATTAAGATTAAATAAGTCAAGATATGTTTTTACTAGCCTTTCAATTTCAATGTTTTCGTTTCTTTGAGTATGTAATTCTTCTAAAAAAACAGCAAAAAATGATAATGATATTAACTCTTCTTCCTTTGATAAATTATTCTTCATTTGCAAACTTTCTATTCTAGGAATGTAACTCCTATTCAGTATGATAAGAATCTGAGCAGATTTTTCCTGGTATAAATCAGCTGTTTCATATATAATTCTACTGTTAAAAAGTGTGTTTAGCAAATTTATAGTTATTTGTTTGTCCTCATTTCTATAGGCAATCTTTAGTAATAGCTTTAACCAGTAAAAATGCATTTCTTCATAAGATTCCTTCAGTTCCATCATCTTTTTTAGATGAAAATATGCGGTATCGTTGTTTGTCATGTAATAGCTGTATACCAGAATTTCATAAGCATCGATAGCTTTATCCTTATTAATCAGCTTTCGTGCATATTTAATACTATTGTCAAAGTCATCTGCTTCAAAGCTCAGTTTCATATTTTGTCTTAACTGTTGTATTTCATTTTTATTAGAACACGCAGAGAAGCAAACTATTGTGCAAATCAATATACAAATCTTAAGTTCCATGACTAGTTACCTCCATACCATTTCAAGAGTTGTTGAGGATTAGTTCTGATAGAATCTGGAGGACCAGACATTAATCTTTGCGATGCAGTATGATTCAATCCCCCATAAAAACTCTGTGCACCCGGGTCAGTTGCCTCTTTAACAATTGAGTTGAAGCCAACGGTAAGACCAAAAAATTGATAAATAGGGCTAAATACTGCCATCCAACCAGGAAGTTCAAGTACTTTCGGAGCAACATCGTCAGCATATTCCAGAATTTTCACAGTATTCTCTCCGATATCAACAGCAACATCTGATTTCCCATAAAAAGACTTCCCTTTTGCCCCTCTCTCCTCCACTTTTTGTTTATTTGTGTTCCCTGTAGATGAACTCCAGTATCCACTATATGAACCACCACCTCCATAAGCTTTTTCACCACCTGTTCCGTTTTCAGGGTTAACCGGATCACCGAACTCAAGCGATTGCGAACAGTCAACATCGAAATATGGTTCTAATGGTGCCTGAGCATGTACTACTACTCCTTCTAGTGGGATACTTCCCACTCTTGTCATAATGCAAGCGCTACTGTCGTAAAAATACCATTCATAAACTCCATCACCATCAGAATCGATATATATATATCCTGTCCATAACCCCATCCAGTCCACATAATTCACCGGGTCACTGCCGCAATAGCTGTAGGGTGTAAAGAACTCCCGCATCGGGTCTATCCGTCTCCGCTTCACTACGCCGGACACGTACTAATATGCCAGCGTCCGAGCTGCGGATCTAAGTGACGGAATCCGTAATTGTACCAGTTCACACATTTGTTAAAAAAGAGCTTCCACAAAAACGATTTGAGACGATTTTAAGTCAACGGAAAATTTACTGACAGCTTGGAAAAAGATAAGACTTGAACCACAGAGAGCGCAGAGGACACAGAGAGACAAGGGCAACTTAAATGAAAAGCAATGACGGGAGTTCCTCAACCGGCAGCAGCCGGTTAGGGACTTCCAGCATACCGAGATTCCTCCATTTCAGCCTGTCTGCCGTCAAGCAGGTCGGATGACACGAATATAGGTAAAGCTCTGCAGTAGAAAAGGATTTAACTATCCTTCCCTATCGCCCGAAGTCCCTGTAAACGAGGGACTCCGGTCTTGGAGATTCCTCAAGTGTTCAAATTATCAGGATGAGGGTTCCTGTTTAACAACAACCTCTGATATCTTCATCAGCAGGGAATCTGCCAGAATATCTTTGTAATTGGCTTCATAGATATCCTGTTCTCTCAGAAATCTGATTCCTTTTTTGTAGGATTCTTTTGCCAGTTCCGGTTCATTGAGCTGATAATAGCTCTTTGCCAGAAGGAAATCACTGATGTAGAGATGTTCTTTGCTAGAGTAATTATAGAACTGCATTTCAAAGTTAGGATAATAAGTATAATTAAAGGAAGATAGATGTTTTATGACATCAGCATATTCTCCTTTTTCGAACATAAAAATTGTTTTGGTGAAGCTGTAGTATTCTGCTTTCTCCTCATCCATAGGAGCTTTTTGCAAAATTAAATCGATTATTTCAATAGACTTGTCTAATTTTCCGTTTTTCCGTAGAAAAGATGCAGCTATGGAAAGAAGATCTTCGTAAATATATATAAAATTTTCGGTTTCAGTATGCTTGACTAGAGTTAGGAAATTAGATAAAAAATCATTTTTATAATCGGCATTATCCCCACTATCTCGTTGATTAAGATATTGTGAAACTGTCATTATTCCATATTTGAGAGTCGAAAATTCATCAAGATTTTTGTATTCTTTGATTTCTCCAATACTAAGACCATGAACTAAATCGGAATAGTCTTTTACTAGCAAGTAAAATCTATTTGCTTGAGGATTTGTGCTGGAAAACTGAAAACCAGGGTAAGAATAGAAGAAGAAAGCAACAGCTTGAAAATCATTATCTAAAATCCAAGAATCATCATTCCTTATGTTATTCCTGATTGAATTGATGTAGCATCTGTTTAGCACTGCGAACATTCGATAGATAATACGATCAGTATCATTAAACAATATTCTCCCTTCTGTAAATAGACCTAAAAGTTCATCAATTAGGAGTTTATCCTTATTCATATAGGCAATTGCAAGAAAAGAACTATATGTACTGAAATACATTTCTGCTTTGTCTTCTCTCATATCCATAAGAGTTTTGAGATGAATATATGCAGAATCATTATTTGTGAGATAGTAGCATATTGTCAAAATCTCATAAGTTTCTACTGTAGTTTCAAGCTCTAGTAATTCATTAGCAACTTTGATACAATTCTCGTAGTCAGTAATAGCAAGAAAATTATTCATAGCTTGTTGAAGTACTGCTTTCTGTTTTCTATTCGTACATGAAACTATGAATAAGAAACTGAGGAAAATTATCAATAATCTTTTCGATTTCATTTATAAAGACTTTGTAGATACTTCTTTTGTTTGACGGGATCAGTTTTTATAGAATCAGGATAACCATACATCAGAAATTGCGAAGCTGGATTACTTACCCCTCCATAAAAACTCTGCACAGCCGGATCAGTTGCCATGTCCGTAATTTTATTCATAGTAAATATCGTACTGAAAAAATCTATAACTGGAGTAAAAAAAGTTATCACATTCGAAGGAATACAATTTAT
>JAQVBK010000264.1 GCA_028690365.1 Candidatus Cloacimonadota bacterium | reverse complement strand
TTCCTCACTGCTGTCAAACAGAAGCTGTAAGCCAAGACAAATCCCGAGAAAAGGCTTGTTTTGTTTCACACATTTATGAATAACATCCACCAATCCATAAGTATGCAGCTTATTCATTGCATCTCCAAAAGCTCCCACACCCGGCAGGATTACTCCATCGGCATTTAAAATTGTATCTTCGTCCCTGGTGATTACTACTTCCTCACCCAAAAAAAGCAGCGCTTTTTCTACACTTTTAATATTTCCGGCATCGTAATCAATGATTGCAATCATTTCTGTTCTCCATTTCTTCTGTCGTTTCCATTCTGAATTTATTGTGTCATTTGTTATTATCTACAAAAGATGTATCGGATAAATCCTCTTCTTCCGGTAATGGGTCTGGCAGCGGCAGTTCATCTACATTTTTGTTCGGCAGCCATGTACCGTAATCAGTGCCGCCCGCAACTGCGGTCACTGCTCTTGTATATTCCACATCATCTTCTATAGCAGCAATCTCTCTCGCCTGCGCCTCTGATAAATGATACTTTTCAGACAAAGTATTTGTAATTTGCCCATAGTATCCAGCCACTTCTGTCCCGGCATTCCATTCTACAGCATATTCATAAAGCTCGGGATAATCTTCAACCGTCTGAATCAGACTATCAAGCGCTTCCACTTCCGATTTTTCTTCAACTAATAATTCATATTCACGAATCCAAAGTCTGATACGCAGGATACTTTCCGACTTGCTGAACATAACCTGATCGCTATCATTTAATTTTTTTCCAAAGAAGTTTTGATAACATTGCTGATAATTGCCGCTGTAGTAAGCTTCTCTTCCATTCTTTTTGCTTACATAATCCTCTGAGAAATTTGAAAGTAAAATAAGTATAATTCCTAAAGAAAGACAAATTAAAAGAATCAAAAAAACTCTCTTTTTGGATAATTTTTTTTCAGGTTCACCTGACGGCTTGGGAAGTTTTTCCTTTTTGGGCTTTTTCTCCTTTTTAGGCTTCTTTTCTTTCTTTCCCTTGCCTTTTGGATTTTCACCTCCATCCTCAGAATTTTCATCTTCTGAAGCATCTTTATTATCCTTTTTCTTTGATTTCTTCGCCTTTTTTCCTTTTTTCTTATTATCTTCCTGCTGCATTTCACTGAGGATTTCCTTGTTTTCATTTGAAAGCTTTATTTCCTCATCTTCAGAACCTTCCTCGTCTTCCTCTGTAAAAAAATCAATTATTTTTGCAATCAAACTTTTCGTCTTATCATTTTTTTCGCCGGAAATTGCATCCACAGCCTCATCAATATCCTGTGATACATCCTGCGATACGTCCTGTGATACATCCGGCAATATTTGATCTGCCTCATCCAACTCCACTGCCTGCACAACCGGCTCATAAGGTTCCACTTCTAATATTTCATCTGCATTTTCAATATCAGCAGTTGAACTATCTGTCTCCAAACCCTCAATATCCGAAACGTCGGTGCCGTCAGCACCTTCCGACAAAACCTCTGGATTTTCAGCATCAGGCTCTGTAGATAATTCATCAATTCCCGATTCTTCTGATTTTATTCCTCTTTTTGCTGCGTTCTTTGCTGCCTTTTTTGCCTCTTTAGCAGCTAATTTTTCTGCCTTTTTTGCTTCACGCATCTTTTTTCTCTCTGCAGCTTTTGCAGCGAATCCGTTTGATGGATGCAATTCATCTTCTGATTTTGTACTTTCAACTTGATTATCTTCATCGTCCGGTATATTTTGCAATAAAGAAATAATGTCATCATCTACCGCTTCATTGTTGTCTGATTTCTGCAGTAAATCCTGAATTTCCTGCAAATCACTGTCATTGGTTTGATCTATCATCTGAAGTACATCATCTGTTTCTGTCGAATCAGTTGCAGGTGTCAAAACAGTTTCTTGCGACTGGTTCTGATTTTCCTCCAATAATTTCTCTATTTCTTCTTCCGACATAGATCCTATATCCTGGTGATTGGCATCATCTTCTATCGGTTCGATATCCATGGGAGTATTCGCTACTTCAGAAGCATTCTTTACCTCAGGTGCATCCTTTGTTTCAGATGTATCCTTTGTTTCAGATGTATCCTTTGCTTCAGACATATCCTGTTCAAGATTCATCTCTGCAGCTGCCTGTAACAGTGCATCCATATCACTCATATCAAGTTCAGAAGCTTTTTCTTCTGTTTTTGGCATGTCACCTGTTACATCCTTTAACAGGCTATCAAGATATTCTTCCTGTGAGGGCATATTCATTCTCCAATTCTCTTCTGAATTTTAAAAACCAATATATCTTTTATAGTTTATCACAGACTAAGCAGCCAATCAATCGCATTCTGTGATATCGAAGTTCCTTTTCCATTCAATTCTTCAGATAATTGATACAATTTTTCGTTCACACGCCAAAAATCTGCCTTATTATTAAAAAAAGCAACCTTTTCAAACGGCCAGCGAATTACAGATGGAAAATGCATTCCAACACCTAATTCTAAAATCAATATTTTCCTATTTAAAGAACCTTGAAGCCATTTTGTATATTTTTTCCACTGTTCAAGATATCCCTTTTCATTATAATTGCTTGCATATATATTGTTTAAAATTAGCGGGCTGCCACATTCAGGACATTTTCCGAGCACATTCTCAGATATACCATTTTCCTTTTTATATGTTGTCAAATCTGCTTTCAGCTTTGACTGTTCCTTTTCCGTAACATCAAATAAAACATCTTTACATCCATTTGCACACTGCTTCTGTATGCTGCCACCGCATGGCATCACAAAATGGTCATTTTTCCATGGCATTTCTCTGATTAAATCATTTGTTGCAACTGAAACCACAAAATAATTCTTATCTTTCATACACTCAATCAATTTTTCACATGCCCCAAGTATTTTATCAGAATCACCTTTTCTGTTAATCTGATTCCAAAATGGTAAGAGCCAACTATCTTCCGAATCCATAAGTAGCTCATATTTTTCAGAATATCCTTGTACTTTTCGCAGTTCTTTTACTCCGTCAAATTCTTCTCCAATTCCAATTAATACCATTTCTGCCTGTTCTAAGGCCTCTAAAAAACTCTTTTCCATACAGCTCCTCATTTCAAATAATAATTAATTTTCATGCATAAGAAAAAAAGCCAGGAATTTGTCCCAGCTTTTTCAATCTTTTTATTTGTCAAGCTCTCGTTCTGATACAAGTCTGTCAATAATTCTCACTAAATTTGCAATTTCAGGCTTTGACAACTGAGCATCTGCACCAAGTGCTTCACCCTTTTTCTTCATTTCGTCATTAACCAAGGAAGAAAAGATTACAACCGGAATATTTGCTGTCGCTTCATCTGATTTCACAAGCTTAGTTAATCTATGACCATCCATCTCAGGCATCTCAATATCTGTAATAATACAACGCACATGTTCATGTAAAGAACCATCTTCCTTACACTGACAAATTACATCATATGCTTTCTGTCCATTCTCTGTATGAATCAGATTATCATACCCAGCTTTCTTTAAAGAATCTACAATCATCTTATTCAGCAAAGGGGAATCTTCAGCAATCAAAATCGGAACAGAACTTCTGTCTCTGGCTCCAAGTTCTGTGAGTTCAGATACTTTTAAACCAGTTTCCGGATTTATATCACTAACAATCTTTTCAAAATCAAGAATAATAATCAGTTTTTCATCTCGTTTAACAATACCGGTTGCTACGCTTTCGTCCGCAGCAGATAAAGTAACATCCGGTTTGATGATATCTTTCCATGAAACTCTGTGAATTCCCAAAACATTTTCTACATGAAATGCAATATCTAATTTATTAAAATTAGTAATTATAAACATGCCTTTAGGTTCGGATTCGCCTCTTCCAAGACAATTTTTCAAGTCAATCGCCGTAATCATTATATCACGGGGCATAAAAATTCCTTCAATACTTGGATGAGAATTTGGAACCGGGGTAACAGGTTGGTATGTAATAATCTCTCTAATCTTAGCTACATTAATTCCATATGAATTACCGGCCAATGTGAATTCCAGAATCTCTAATTCATTCGTTCCATTTTCAAGTAAAATCTTTGTATCCATCTTTCCACCTCGTTGCTTTCCCCAATAATCATTTACATTGAGAATTTGTTGTTCACATAGGTCTATTATAACATATTTAACGGAAAATGAAACTATTATCTGAAAAATTTTGTCAAATTATACATAAAAAAAGAATAGCTAACGCTATTCTTAAATTTTATTTTATGTTTTGATAAATAACTCTGTACAAAAATTGTACCCTCAAAACCGAACATCAAATCATCATCTTTTTCATCCTGCAATCTTTTCTTCCACTTCCAACCTCTGGATAAGCCCTCGACCGATTAGTAAATGTCAGCTGAACAC
>JAQVBK010000263.1 GCA_028690365.1 Candidatus Cloacimonadota bacterium | reverse complement strand
GGTTGAGTCATGATCTTCTCCTTGTTCTTTAGTTTTTGTTCAAACCATTAAAACAATGAGTTGGATTTGGCTCAACCTTTTTTTATCAGGCGTCATCTATTTTACACCAACCTTTGAGACACTACCTGGTAAGTTTCTTGTTCTTTTACTTAATTAATTATTTGATTAGACCTTGCAATGCTTATTTTCTGACCATCATAATCGGTGTTTCATTAACTAACCTTGCTCTAAATCAAGTAAAAGTATGCTGATCTGGCTTATTATATCTGAGAAGAAAAATCCAGACTAATTCGTTTCTTTGTTTATGGATTCCCCAAAACCAAGATGAGTATCAATCCCGATTTACCAGTTTTATAAAAGCTAACAATTGGATTATATATTTTGTGTCAAGAAGAAGATAATTATCAGATTTAGAATTTCTCGATTTTTTTGCGGTGAATATCTCAATAAAAGTCGAAGCAAATCTATGATTCAGAAGTATAATTTTCTATTCTGAAATTAACCAAATAATAATTTAGAAAATTATCTCAACCCAGATTTCAAGAGAGAAATCAGATGTTTTTCGATCTTGTTTTATGTCGTTGTCATATGTATATCTTACATTAGTACCACCTTTGACGTTTTTGTGGAAATTGTACGATAATCCGGGAACAACTGAATATGATATTTTATCCTGTGTAGTATTTGTTTCTTGACCTTTTTGTACGGTTTTCTTCGTTTCATATTTAAAAGTCAGATTTGTAGACATCTCATTCTTAAATTGAATTACATAATTGGTTAAAGGAAGTTTCCAACCTTTTTCTGCTGAGAAAGAGTATGAGTAATCATTGCTGATAGACATATTAGTATTATTTTCTTCGGTTTTCTGTGTAGCACTACTACCGCTAGTTCTGTTGACTGCTCTGTAGTTAACTGAGAATTTAGATGACAACTTGTCGAACAATCTGCCGTCCCATTGAATGAGGGGTGAAAAGTTATTAGTAGTTGTAATACTATTTGGTGAATCCAAGCTCCTGCCTTCTAGTTTTCGGGATTTAGAATAACCTGATCTCAGACTTGAAGAAGACATAAAAGATGAAGCTTTAATCAGTTCATGAAAATTAGTGAGAGAAGCCGTAATTGATGGAAAAATAACATCTTCTGTATAAGAAGCATCTGAACTTCTGCTATTTGATTTATCAAGTCTGTAATCAAAACCAAAAGAAGTAGATAAATTCTCAGTGATAGCTAATCCACTTTTTATTTTATAAGAATATGACAGTTTCTTCATTGTCGGATTTTCCAGAGTATCAAATCCTAACTGATACATAAAATCCGGTCGTTCTAGTTCATCTGCAAAAGTCGAGTTTCTGGAATTGCTGTACGAAAATGTAACGTTATCTAATCTTGCAAAATATTCAAATAATGTTTTTAGAAAATTGAATTCCTCTTTTTCTTTACTGTCAATATTCTCAGAGTTTTCATCTTCTGCTTCTTTCTCTTTTTCTATATTGTCATCATTTTCATCATCCGGTAAAATTTCTGAATGTTCATTATCAGAATACGAAAAAGAGTCATCAAACATATCTTCTTCAATTGCCCCCAAATCTTCATCATCTTTCTCTTCTTCAAAGACATCTTCCACATCCATATCCAAACTTTTGTTTTTGAAATCAGAAGTCTTTATCCCCATTTTTTCAGCAATTCCGGATAACATATCTCTATTTCTGAAAGTATAATTTGCACTGAATGCTACAGAACTACTTCCTGAGAATTTATACTCTGACTCTGAAGTGTATGAAGTCTTTTTCTGTTGTTCACTGTAATTTATGGTGAAAGAATAGTTATGTGAGAATATTTTTGATAGATAATTGGGTCTGTATCCAAAATCGAACTTTTGAGTTCTTTCAGTTTCCGCACCTATATTATAATTCTTCCAGTAATATTTCTGCATAAGATCTCTTTTTGTATTAAGAGAATAAGATGCAGTCAAATCACTAAGGATATCGTAATTAATTCCATTGTTTGTGGTAATGGTCTTAGTATCCCCTGTACCTGAGTATGGAGTCCAACCAGGATCAATAGAATTTGTCTCCCACTTCCATTTCTTTGGTTGATCATATTTAAAAGCAACACTGTTGGTAAATTTCTTCGGAAAGAAGAAGAAAGCATAATCCTTCCATAGTTTAATATCAATGTTATCTGGTTTGAAATCCAGATTATAGGAAGCAGAATAATTCTGAGAGAAAGTTGTATCTGCACTGGTAGCCTTGAGTATCTCTGAGTAACTTACTTTTGCATCTAAAGTCAGATTGCCAAAGGTGTTGGCGAGAATGAAATTTTCGGACTTCTTTGTTTGATTGAACTTTGTTGAAGCAGTATAAGTTTTAGAGATATCTTTCTCTCGTTCTTTATCAGAAGCTGAGAGGTTTTTCCTAAGAATATCTGATGCTGCCTTGAATCTGGTTATTCCTGTAGAATAATTTCTGGCAAGATTCAGCGGAATATCCAACCCCCATGTAGCAGGAAAGAATTTATTCAACTTATAATTATTAGCCAAAGACAAACTAACCGTTTCTGTAGGGTTCACATAATTACTACCTCGTTTGTAGGATGTATTAAAATTATCTGTTTTCCACTCAATTTCAGCTCTGAAAGTACTGAAATCTGCAAACTGCAAATCAAGAGTAGTTCTGGCAGCAATTCCCATCTCTTCATATGGTTCTGCAACTCTGATATCATTAAAGTAAATTTTACCGGTGTAGGCTGCCTGCCCATTTAAACCGGGATTATAAATACCCAGTGCAATTTCTTTGATATTACTTAATGTCGGATCAACTTGACCAGATTTTATTTTTCTGAAAGTAAATCTATCATCTTTGATGTAAAACGTTGTATCAGAAAAAGCAACATCTTTTAAAATTGTTATGTCAGAAAATTCAACTTCTACTGGTTGCCAATTATTTCTGCTCATTTGAGATTCTATTGTTCCGATCTTATCCAAATCCAGTTTGTAGTTTATTTCATAGTAAGTCAGAGAATCCGCTCCCAGCCTGATTACCATTTCCAGAGGATTTATTGGAGCAATCTGATCAGGCAGCCTCTCCTGATAAACCCAGAATCTTAATTTATTGTATCCCAGCAAACTGATGGCATCATTGAAACGTTGTCTGACCATTGCTCTGTGTCCGGATTGTATATTGTTGCATTCCATCATTAGCGATTGCTCCATAGAATGAACTCCATCTTCGGTAGTATAAGTTCCCGGCGGTTCAACATAATCGGATGTTCTGTTATTGGCTACATTGAATCTTATCGACTCTTGATTGTATACTAATGAAGATTGGTTAACATCCTGATTGTTTTCATCCTTGATTGTCATCTCTTTCCATTTTGAACCTACTACCTCCATCTTTTCAATATTAATAACTGTTGATGGCTCCTCTGCAACAAACCAGACTCTGGCATAACGGATATCTTGCAAATTAGGAATTTTGTTATTTGTGTCTGTAACATTCTCAAAATCAGAAATAGGAATCCTTATCAGTTTCCATTTTAAGTCTAGAAGAGGTTCATTGTATTCGTATATACTTTCAATGTAAGGAGAAATGTCTGAGTTAAGATTAATACTGTATTGAAGATAACTATTCAACTGATCAAGCTGACCATCCCCATCCAAGTCTTCTGTATCAAGTCTCGCATTTCCTTCCATTCGGTTAATCTTGGAATAATCGCCATTCGATTCTTTGACAAAATCATCATCTCCATCATCTCCAAAGATGTTGTCTCCATCTCTGCCATATATTCCATCCAGACCGGTATCTTCTTCATTTGCATCCAGAATACCATCTTTATTGACATTATCTTCTGTATCTGGAATAGAACTCTGCCCTGGTTCATAAAAATCTTCACTAATATCACCGAAATCAATGTGCATTGTAACATTTCTATTGTTTTCTACGCTAACATACAACTCTATATAATTTTTCTGCGACCAATCTATCTGATTGCCCAGATAACGCATAACGCCTGTCCAATATTCCTGATTCATTCCCGGAATACTGATAGGAGGTGGATCAAGATTCATTTTAAGAATTGAAGTATTCTCTTTCTTCTGATCATCTGTAAGATTAACAGGATCATAGATTTTATTGTTAGGATATTCTTTATTATACCAGTACATCAACCCTCGTCTTGCTGGTGCATTTCTCTCTGGCTTACTGGAAGGAGTCCAGACTGTAAAACTAGTTCCCAGAGGATATGCATCCAAAATACTCTCCATGTCCTCAAGATAAGCTTCTTTTACGTCACTTTGATCAGGGTGTCCTTTTATGCTGGGAATAGTGACCGCAACCTCCCCTGATAAATCAAAGCGTGACTCAGCATCAGTCTGGATAAATGGAATCAG
>JAQVBK010000026.1 GCA_028690365.1 Candidatus Cloacimonadota bacterium | reverse complement strand
GCATACAATCCTCGTGAGTCTGGAGTAGCAGATGATTATACGACATTCAACTCAGTTGATCAGATAGCCACAGCCAGTATTAGAAAACAGAGGAGAGGAGTGGATGACGATGGTGATGGATGGATAGATGAAGATCCGGTGGGTTATGCTTTTCCATTCAGGACGGCTGATGAGCTTCCCGAAGAATTTAGTTCATATGGTTCAGATTTTTTGTACATTTCGGAGTTAAACGGTACAAACGTACAGAGAATAATTGACAATTACGATATCTGGTTTCCGCTTGGTTTTGTTAATTTAGGAGATACTTCCAATGATTCATATAATTTCACAGAACCACAGAATGACGATGACGATGGAGAGATTGATGAAGATGGATATCCAATTTCTGAACAGGATTTTATCTCATATTATTATGATTACAGTCCATTCAGAGATGATCCTGACAGAGACTATGGTGATTCCTCTGACAGAACGGATCATTACCCACTAAAAGTGCGTGTAAGACAGATGAGTTATCAATGGAGCTATGAATACATCAAAAACTTGGTATATGTTGAATTTAATATAACTAATATGAATTCAGTGGATACACTATATGATTGTGCTATGGGTATTTATATGGATTCAGATGTTGGACCTCAGGCTTGGGGTTCGGAAAAAGCTGGTGATGATGCCAGCGGCTACGTTTCCGGAGAAGGTTACGAGTTTGCATATACTTATGATGTTGATTTTGACAAAGGTCTAACAGCTGGATATGTTGGTTCAAGAGTTTGTACTCCCAGTCCTGAATTGCTAGAATTTGATTGCTGGAACTGGAAAGTAGGTGAAGGACCTAATGACGAAGACCCTAGAAACTTAAATCCTACAAATAAGACAGCTAACGAAAAATATTGGTTGTTAACTGGAAGGAATCCTAACGACACAATATATAATACTCTTCGTGGTAATTTTGACTCCATTCCCGTAATTGAACCTTTCGATGAAGAAGATGTATATCCCACAGGTAGAGATACAAGATACTTATTTGCATTTTATGGTGCACAACCAGGTACACCTGAATATGATGAAGCTGAGAATGGGATTTATTATAAGAGATGGAATCTGCCTCCAGGAAAAACTATGAAGATTGTTATTGCTGTTTTCCCCGGAGATACGATTGAAGAACTAAAAAGAAGCGCAAGTTGGGCAAAAGAGATTTACGGAGAAGCTCAAACACTTACTACTGTTGTTATACCTGATACATTCTCGCATTATAATCCGCCTGAACCACCGGAAATTCCTAAAATGTTTGCCAAGTTAGACGAAAAAGGAGACAATATTGATGTTTACTGGGATAACAGATCAGAGTATACCAGTGACATAATTACTGTATCAAAATCACAAATAGGTTGGCAGAACGTTAATTCGACCTTAGATAGTTACTTTTATAACTTTGATCAATATAATAACTCTGATTTTTTACCAGAATTTGAACATTTAACTCCTGACAATTATCCAGCTAATGAAAATGCACTTGTAAATCCATTTACGGCATATCGTCTACGTCATGATTTTCAGGGTTATAGTGTTTGGGGAAGATCGGGAAGTGGCTCACAGGAGTATTGGAATCTCAAGTTCAAATGGGATAAGTACGACACAGAAAAAGATATGGAAGACTATGTGGTAGGAATGAATGCTGCACATGAGTTTATTGACTTTGGTGGAGATTTAGGCAACAATACATGGGAGCAACTTTCAAATGTTGAAAACGATCCGCTTTTCTATAGGAGAGCTACAGAAGAGGATGCTAATTACTACCACTTAGATGATTATTACAGATTAGTACAGTATAATATTGGTGATCCTGTCTTTGGAAAACACATTTATAGCTATGAAAAAGAATATTCAGAGCAATTGGTAAATGATTTAGCAGGTTGGACTGATGAAGCTATAGCTCTCTATTTTAAAAATCCTGATATTAGAGATGATGTTTATTTAGGACTTTATGACAGAGCTTTTATTCCATTTCCAGGGTTTGGTTTACCCAAAAAAGAAAATGAACAAACACCAAATACAGTAGACGAAGAGACAATACAATCACTAAGAGTTAGAAGGCTATCAAGTAGATACTATTACTCAGAAATTAATAATCCACCTAAAGGGATAGAATACTATATTGCTGTTACAGCAAGTGACAGGGGAATGCCTTCAAAAACCCTTCAAGCTCTTGAATCTGGGAGAGACGCAGATGCAAACATGAAAGTAATTTTCCCAGGTCCACAAGGCGGCAACAATATGGATAACATATATGTTGTACCAAATCCTTATAAAGGTATAAGTAAGTTTGATGGAAGAAAAGAAAAAGACATAAAAGGTGATAAGAGTAGAAGGATATGGTTTGTCGGAATACCAGAACGGGCAAAAATCAAGATTTATACTCTGGCAGGTGACCTTGTAGATGAAATTGATCACAATGGTGAAACAGAGGTTGAAGTCTTGACTGTTAGCAAAGCTGCAAAATTTGGCGTATCTGCTAGTGGTATTGCCTCATGGGATCTGCTTTCCAAGCATAACCAAATAGTAGTGAGTGGTATTTATCTTTATTCTGTTGAGAATAAAGATACTGGTGACAACAAAGTCGGTAAATTTGTAATTATAAGGTAGGGGGAATAGTGAGAAACATAATTATTATAATTGTAGCATTGGCACTTATCCCTGTGATATGTTCGGGAGAAATATTCCCCAAAACTGGAACAGCTGGTTTACAATTTCTAAAAATAGGTGTAGATGCCAGAGCACAGGGAATGGCTGAGGCATATACTGCAGTAACAAATGATATATCTTCAATATACTGGAATCCTGCAGGATTAGCCCTCTCAGAAAAGAAGCAGGTAATGTTTTCCCATACTAACTGGGTAGCAGATATCTATCATGAATTTTTCGCCTTCTCATATAACCACGATCTTGGTACATTTGCACTTTCTGCAACTTACCTTACGACTGGTTATATGGAAGTAACTGATGAAGAAACTTTCGGACCTACCGGGGAAGAATTTTACAATTATGATCTGGCAGTTGGTTTGAGTTATGCAAACAGCTATACAGACAAGTTTGCATTCGGTTTTACAGCAAAATATCTGAGAGAAGTATTGGATGAATATGATGTCAACGGTTTTTCAGTTGATATAGGGTCTGTTTATAATACCGGTTGGGAAAATCTTACAATAGGTATGGCTTTAAGAAATTTTGGACCAAATCTGAAGTACGAAGTTGATAATGATGGTGACGGAATGATTGATGAGGATCCATTTGATCTTCTTGATAATGATGGTGACGGCGTAATTGATGAAGACAGGGAAGAACTTGAATTCAAAATTCCAATGAGTTTCTCACTTGGGGCAGCAGCCGATATCCTGCGAGAGAAAGATTATTCACTAATAGGCTCTTTTCAGATTGATAGCTGTGTAGACAGAGAGGAAACATATAATCTGGGATTTGAATTCAACTATTTAAACTTCTCATTTAGAACCGGTTACCAGTTTAACCTTACACAAACATTCTCAGCCGGTTTAGGTTGGAGAATACCAATTAGGTATGCAGTGGCAAATATTGATTATGCTTATAATCATATGGGCGATTTGGAAGAAGATTCAATTATGAGCAAAGCTCATAGAATATCATTGAAATTGGCTTTCTAAAAAAAAACAAAAAAAGGGAGGATTTATGAAAAAAGCCTTATTCACTTTAATGGCAATTCTAATTGTCATTACACTTGTTGCAGAAGTGCAAAAAGCACCAGTATTAAAAAAAGCTGTTGATCCTGAAATGGTTAAAAGAGTTCCAAATATGTCTAATCGTGATGTCCCTTCATGGGAATGGATTAATACACCTTCTGTTCTTTCTGTATCTTATTATGATTATTTTCCTGGTTCTTATTGCAGCTACCCTATAAGAAAACAGACTCCAGAAGTTGGTGGAGGTAAATACATAGCTTTTCAGGCAAGACAAACTCCTGGAGCTCAGAGACGTATTTATACTGCTTATGTTAATCCTGTCGGTGAAGTACAACCAGCACAATTAGTTACTGGTACTAATATCAGCGAAGGATTCCCCGGAATCGCTCTTGATCCCGTTTCAGGTGATCCTTTCTTTGCATGGCATGCTGGAATTAGCGGAAACGCAAATTTGGACGTAGTATTTGCTCTCGATCAGTGGCATGTACTTGGAACTCCTTATATGCTAAGTACTCCTTATGCTGTATGGGCAAATCCCGGAGATGATGAATTTATATGGCCTTATGTTTTCCTTGGACCTGCACCAACTTATAATGAAGATGGCAAAAGAAGAATCTATATTTTAGGAAACAATGCAACTAGCAATCCAGATGGTAATCCTTCAGAAAATGTGAGACTTGCTTATGCAGATTTTTCATCGCCTGATGACCTTGTATTCCTTAATCCTGATGACTGGACTATTACACAAATTCCACAACTTGATGAGTGGAGACTGAATAATATTAGACCATATACAACTTTCAATGTTTCTATGGATGGATCCATTACAATTGCAGGTCATACAAATGATTTGGATGATGCTGCACCTGATTATTCAACAAATGATTTTCTATTTGTAATTGAGAACAGAAACTTTGGCGAAGGTGAATGGTATACTCATACTTTTGATGGTTCATTACCTGTTGAAAATCCAGATGATTATTTTGATGATCCACTGCTTACAGACATGAGATTTGTACCTCTTGCAAGTGCTCACAATAATGTAATATTTGATGATGAAGGCAATATTCACTTCACGGTGTTCTATGGACTCTGTCTTGGTACTGGTGAGGGTTCTTTTTATGCATGGGGAAGCACAGCAAAGCATGTTACATATGAAATAGCTGATGATCCAGCTGATGATGGTAATTGGAATGTTCAGTGTGTATTCCCTCCCGATGTTGTTGAAGATGATGATCAACCTTATTTACCTTGGAATCCTGAAGGAAATGGGATAGAGTATGATACTGAAGGAAATCTTATTATTGATTGGACTTGGCCAGCATGGTATCACGCTTGGGATGATGTATTCCATGAACAAATGTTTAGAATGGCTCAGAAAGGCAGATACATACTCTTAGCTTTTGCTGATGGATCAAAGTCTCGACTATTTAATGAAGGAGATGATTCGTATCAAGCTTGGGCAGAAGTACCAGAATACTATTTTTATCTCTCAGAAGACCACGGTCAAACCTGGAATGATCCTGTGATTATGAATGCTTTGGATACTCCTGAATTAAACGGTATGATTCCTACTTATATGTATATTGATGATGATCTTGAAGTATTGGAAAATGGTGATTTAAAAGTAAACTTAATGTTCTTCGATGATAATTCATTTGGATCTTTTGTTCAGGAAAATGGTGAAAATCTTGGCGGAAACATTATGTACTCTTCTTTTAGAATTACACCATTCACCAGTGATACAGATGACAACAATAATCAAGCATCTCCAAATATCAACAAGATTTCCAACTATCCTAATCCTTTCAATCCTGAAACAACCATTTCTTATAATGTTGAAAAAGCAGGTAATGTAAAGGTAACAGTTTACAATCTGAAAGGACAGTTCATAAAAACTCTGTCAAACGAATATGTAACTATAGGTGAACAGACAGTAACCTGGAATGGTACAGATGAGAATGGAAAAGATGTTTCCAGCGGTGTTTATTTCTACAAAGTTGAAACACCTACATCAACCAACATGAATAAAATGTTATTGCTGAAATAATCAAACTGTTTAACATAAAACTCCCTTCGCAAGAAGGGAGTTTTTTCATTTCAGGGAAATAATTATAGAATAAACTAAAATTGAGGAATATATGAATAGATTGTATTTGATCTTGTGCATTATAATTTCAGTTGCAATGAGTGCAGTTGAGGTAAAAATTGAAGTGATTGAAATAGACTCAGAAGTTTCTCAACGTAGAGCAGAGATTTCCGGCTTAACCTGGTATAAGGACAAACTAATCATTCTACCTCAGTATCCTGAGATTTTTGGTCAAAAAGGTACTGGTTTTCTATACAGCTTGAATAAAAAAAATCTGCTAGATTACATAAAGGGGGAAGAAACTATCCCATTAGTTCCTGAGAAAATTAAGATATCTCCAGCTAATCTATCTGAACAAATAAATGGTTTTGAGGGATTTGAAGCAATTACATTCATAGAAGATGAAGTTTTTCTTACAATTGAGTCTTCAGGAGATAAAATGATGGGTCATCTTATAAAAGGAGAAATCAATGATTCGTTTGATGAGATAGAACTGAATTTGAACTCTTTGAAGAAGATTGAACCGCAAGCTTCGATAGGTAATGCCAGTGACGAAACACTAATTGCCATTGGAGATAAGCTTCTTTCAATTTACGAAGCGAATGGTGAGAATGTGAATCCCAAACCTGTTGCTCATCTCTTTGATAAGAACATGAGTTTGCTTAGAAAAATAGTTTTGCCCAATATTGAGTACAGAATTACAGATGGAATCTGGCTAGAAAAATCTAATGAACTTGTTCTGTTAAACTATTTTTGGCCGGGTGATCAGGAAGCTTATAAACCGGCAAATGATAGGATTCTCTACAATCTCAGAGAGAATACAATTCAGAAAGAGAGTAAAGCAGTAGAACGTATTATATTTCTTAATTACAGTGAAGATGGTATCACTTTATCCGATAAAGAACCTATTCAAATACAATTGATGGAGAATGGAGAGTCCAGAAATTGGGAAGGATTAGTGGAAATTGATAGTTTAGGATACATTATTGCTACTGACAAATATCCTGAAACAATTTTGGCGTTTATACGGAAAAGTGAAATAAATGAAAAAGATTAATATTATTGGTGGAGGATTAGCCGGTTGTGAAGCCGCTTTACAATTAGCAAATCGGGGTTGGCAGGTAAATCTTTTTGAAATGCGCCCACAGGTAATGACTCCGGCACATAGAACAAATCTATTAGCGGAACTTGTCTGCAGTAATTCACTTAAATCAGTCTTACCTTCGACTTCCTCCGGTTTGCTAAAAAAAGAAGCTCAAATGCTTGGGTGTATACTTCTGAAGATTGCCGATTTGGTTTCTGTTCCGGCAGGTTATGCGCTGGCAGTAGACAGAGAACTTTTTGCACAAAAAGTTACTGAAGCAATAAGCACGCATCAAAACATTAGGATAGTTAATGAGGAATATTGGGAAATTACCAACGAACTTACACTGATTGCTACAGGTCCGTTGACGTCAGAAAAAATGACTTTAGCGTTGTCGGCTGTACTCAAAGATTCCGGTTTGTATTTTTTTGATGCTATTGCTCCGATAGTTGCAGCTGATTCTATAAATTATGATATAGCATTCAGTGCAGGAAGGTATGATAGCGAGAATACCGATTACTTAAATTGTCCTTTTGAGAAAGAAGATTATTACAGATTTACAGAGGCCTTGGTAGAATCTGAAAAACATGAAGCGAAGGAGTTTGAAACTGAATATTTTAAGAATATCGGATTCAAATTCTATGAGAACTGTACTCCAATAGAGGAACTGGCAAGAAGAGGAAAAGAGACACTTAGGTTTGGAGTATTGCGACCAGTTGGATTTGAAGATAGGGGAGGGCAGTTTAAACGTCCATTTGCGGTTTTACAGCTTCGTGCGGAAAACAAAGATAAAACTTCCTATAATTTGGTAGGATGTCAGACAATGCTCAAATATGGAGCTCAGAAAGAGGTGTTCCGTTTAATCCCAGGTCTTGAGAGAGCTGAATTTCTAAGATTTGGCTCGATTCATCGAAATACGTATCTGGATTCACCCCGTTTTCTAAAAGAGAATTTATCTGTAAAAGGACATGAAAGTTTATATATAGCAGGTCAGCTATCCGGTGTGGAAGGTTATGTAGAATCAATCTTTAGTGGTTTATTAACGGCGTTGGTTATTGAAAGCAAGTTGCCAATGTTGCCTGAAACAACTATTTCCGGTCAATTGTGGAGGCATCTTATTACTCCTGTGGCAAATTTCCAACCGATGAATGCAAATTTTGGTTTACTGCCGGATTTGAAAGAAAATATTAAAGATAAAAGGAAGAAGAAACTTTTGTATTACGATAGAGCTGTACAAGATTTGACAAGCTATCTTACAAAAAATGGGTTCTCAGATTATTCTTTGTAGAAGAACCTGAGTTTTATTATTGCAGCCAGATTAAGCAGTAATACATAAATAATTAGTATAGAAATATTAAAATAATACGTTGGAAGCCGATAGTTTCCAACTTGCTTATAACTTGAGAGAAACACATTCTTTCCCGAGTTGAGAAATTTACCATCCATCATATTAACTGCAGTAATGATTGATTCATTGGTGAAAACTTCTGGGTTATATCTGATTGCTGCATTTTTCTTCTTATTGTAGATTTCATAAATTTCCTGCCAGTATTCCTCTTCATTAATAAGTCTCTGAGATTGCATTGATTTTAACCGAATTCTTTTACGTTCAAGAGAGTCGAGTTTGTAGACATAACTGTTTAGCTTGGCTTGTCCGGTGAAAATACCTTCAAAAAGCCAGCGGGATGGTATCATTTGTACTATTTCGGGAATCGGACTTTTCTGGTAGAGTTTTAAATCCCTGTTCATTTTTTCGTATTGAATCACTGCTCCACCGAAGATTATCTGTGGAATAAGAATAATGGGGATGATGTTGACAATAGATTTGCTGTCGTGAATTACTGTTGATATGAAGAGACCGAGGGAATATCCAATCATGGAAGAAAGAAAATAATAAACTATGCTGATAAAAGGGAAACCTTTCATATCCAAAATCAAATGAGTTATGAGTGTGTAACTTATGACCTGAACAAAGGCAAAAAGAGACAGAACAGAGAATTTAGACAGGATAAAATAACTTGTGCGGAGATTAATCCTGAGTTCTCTCAGAATGTTTTTCCGCTCAGTAAGAATTTCTTCAATACTGGCAGAAAGACCAAAAAATATGAAAACAATTATTGAAATAAAGTAGAAAACACTCATGTTGGAATTTTTATAATAGCTGTAATTTCCTGTTTCCGGTGCAAGTCTAAGGATAAAAGCGATAATAAAAGCAAGCAAAGGGGCTTCAGCAAATGTAATCAACAGATTGGGAAGATTTCTGAGCTTTAAAAGAAAATTTCTTTTTGTGAGACTTCTCAATTGAATTAGTTTAGATGAAAAGTCTAGATTCTTTCTCTGTATAGGTTTCTTCTGAATATTTTGCTGAATTTTCTGTTTTGAGGTTTGAATTATCTCAAATAATGTCTTTTTTTTGAATTTGTCATGCCAGTACTCTGGGGGGAACTTTCGCTTTGGGATCAAGCTGCGGTCTACCTGCTCATAGATTATTTCTCCAGTCTCTTTGTATTCCGGGTACTCAATTACTTCTGATAAGAATTCAGGCATAGTCAGATGTTGTTTTCTAAGAATTTTGTCTTTATTGAATATCAGTGCTTCCAATTCATTGTCAAAGTAATTAAAAGATTTGTCAGAATCTCCAAAATAGACAAGTTTTCCGCCCCGATCCATCAGCATAATCTTATCAAATTTTTCGAATAGGGTGGAGTTGGGTTGGTGTATTGTGATGATTACAATTTTACCCTGTCTGGTAAGATTTTTCAAAATATCGATTATTTGTTCAGAATCGGTTGCTGAGAGTCCGGAAGTGGGTTCATCGCAGATTAGAAATGCGGGTTCGAGGAGCAGTTCCAGAGAGATGTTTAGTCGTTTTCTTTCTCCACCACTTAGAAGATTGTTTTTTAAATTCCCCACCAGGCTATTGCTTCTGTGAGAAAGCTTCATTAAAGATAGGATATTTCTGACTTTTTGATTTAAGTGATTTACCGACAATTTCGGCATTTGTAATCGTGCTCTGAAAAAAAGGTTTTCATAAACAGTCAAGTGCGAAAAGAGAATGTCATCTTGCGGAACATAACCAATGTACTTACTCAGATAACCCAAATTTTGATATAAATTTTTATCACCAATAAATACGGTTCCGTAAGTAGGTATGATTTCACCTGAGAGTGCTTTCAGAAGGGTAGATTTACCGCAACCGCTCTGCCCCATAACAGCCATGAATTCACTTTTTCTCAGAGAGAAAGAAAAATCGTCAATAGCGGTTTTACCATCCGCAAAATAATGTAGTAGCCCCTCGATCTTGATATCTTCAGCTTCAAAAGGTATTTCTACTAATTCGTAATAACTGTTAATTTTGAAATTATACTGATTGATGGTAATTGTGTCACTTATGATTTCCAGTGGTGTTCTGCCGGTAATTTTTTTGTTATTGATGAACAATTCCCAACCTTTTTTCGGGGGATAAATGAAAAAACTCTTCTCAATACTTTCAATAAAGATTATTGCATTGGGAGTTTCGACTCGGGAAAGAGTAAAATAATCATTTTCGAAAACTATAAAAAGCTGTTTAGGCAGAATAATTTCTGTTCCGATTCGTGCTCTTTCTCTTATTACGATGGGAAGACTGAAAGTGTCGTATCCTTCAATTCTGATTTTGTCATCAAAGCTCAGTGGAATTTGTCTGGAGAGTGGAATTTTCCTTTCATTCAGATAGATTGTCCCTCGTCCGACATCAATACTGAATTTGTTATTGTTGTTGGTGATTCTGAAATCATAAGTATCTTTACTGAATTCTATGATATCGAATATCTCTTTGTTTCTATATAACTTATCCAGAACTTCAAAGTTAAAACTGATGTCGCTTATGCTAAGTTCTGATGATTCGTGGAAAAGATAAAGATGATTTGGTTTTACTTTTTCTCCGTCTATACTGGCAGTAGTCGATTGGTTTGTGCCCAGAAAGAGAAATCGTTCCAGTTCAAAAATCAATATTTCATAATCGGATAAGTCTTTGCCTTTAAACAGTATATCACAGGAAGGATTTTTGCCGAGAATTAAATAATCACTGAAAATTGAGTTATGGGTATGGGCGAAGAAACGAAATCCGCTGACTGCAACTGTTGAAGATACTCCTTCATCTATAGCCTGAATTATCTCCATGAAACTGTGAGTTTCTACATTCAGTTTTTTTGCTACATCAAGTATTTTTGTTACTTCAGAAGCGGTAAAGTTTTCATCTGAATCAGCCAGAATAATCAGTCCCAGTAGTATCCTGATTTTATCTAGTGTTATCAAATTGCGGTTGAGATATTTCAGGATTTCTTCAAGTTCGATATTTTCCGAGACTATATTTCTTAATTGTGATTCCCATGAAATGTTTTCTTTGGAAAAGAGGTGATGGAGAATACTGTATAGTGCGCCAATCTCTTGCGGATTAATTTCAGAGCCGCCTCTCAGCAGGGTGACATATAAGCTTGCCACCATATCGATGGATTCTCTGACTTTTTCTTTGCTTATTTTGCCGGAGAAGTTTAGTTCAAGTTTATTCGGCATTTTCCCACCCTGATATTATCTCGTTGCAGTTTGCAGTACAGAGCTGACATTCATGCTGACGACAAAAATCAAAATATAACTGAATTGTTCCCTGCTGAAGTATAGTCTTATTCGAAATTATTTTCTTTTGAGATTGGTTCATCAGACATTCCAAGGTTGAATTGATGTAGTTTCCGGCTAATCCAGGGAATTCATAGTATGCCTTTCTTACCAGAGATTCTAATGCAGGGAAATTCATTTTCTGTGCATAGAGTGCTGTCAATGGCAGAATTACGTTGATGAAGATTTCATCAGAACGGGCTTTTCCCAATCCCAGTTGTGTCGGCAAGATTTCATTCTCATCTTTTAATAAATGATAAAATCTATCAGAGATGACACCGACTTTTTCCGGGGTAGAAAAACAGGAAACAATTCGTCGAAAAAGTGAATCGTCCAGAGCTGAATAGAGAAAACCGCTAATTTGAATAACTCGTATTGCCGGATGATTACCCGGTCTTATTCTGAAAGTAGTCCATTCTGTTTTTAAGTCATTCTTTGAGAAATTTTGTTCTGTATAAAGCGATATCCACTTGTTTCTATATTCAGAGGGAAAAGATTTAGGCAGAAGCCTGATTAAACCAGTAGAATTCAGTAGAATTGCTATCATCTGATCTTTACTCATTCCTTCTTTTTTAAATTTTCTGAGCTCTGATATCGTTAATTCTGAGGCAATTCTATAGAAAGGATATTTGTTTTTACTGTAGCCTAGAGCTTCAAATATTCCCTGATAAACAAGTTGTTCAAAATCAGAGAAAAATAGTTCAGCAGAGTAACGTTTTATCTTTCGTTCAAAACGTCTGATACCAAGTTTATGAAGTGTTTCAAAAACAATAAAATCTTCTTTTACGAAAAAAAGGCACTTCTCTTTGGGAGTATAATCGAATCTGGTTGAACCGTATTTGATCAGAAGTTTGCTGATATCCTGATCCAGGAAATTTTCAATCTGCAATATTTCAATTTTTTCACCGGCTTCGTTAAGAGTATACGGATATTGAGCGTTATGCTTAAAAACAACGTGCAAGATTACATTATTGTAACCGGGATCTTCATTATGGTTGTGTTGAATCCAGTCGTAACTGTTTTTATGAATTTCTACATCTCCCCTACAAACTTCTTCGCCAATCTGGATAACTGCATTACGGAAGTCAGGACCTGCACCGGTATTCCATTGTCCCTGAAACATGATTCTGACGGGATTGCCGGAAATTGTAGTAATTTCTTTTGCTAAATGCTGACCGTCCCAGATATGATAGAGAAAGTTCTCACTAAAGTTCATGGAGTACTCCATTTCCGGATTTCAAAATTTTCCTGACTAGTTCAGCAATGGATAGGGCAGAAGTAAGTCCCGGAGATTCAATGCCGATAAGGTTTATTAAGCCCGGAAATCCCTTGTCGTTTTCCTCACGGATGTAAAAATCATGGAAACTGTCACTGGGTCCCTGCAGTTTGGAACGAATCCCCGTGTCATCCGGATGCAGATTTTCGGAGTCTATATCGATGTATTTGTTAACCGCTTTGAGAAAGTCATTTTTGCTGTGTTCATCCATGCTGTAATCGAGTTTATCTGTGTAATAGGCATTAGGTCCGAAGCGGATTTCATTATTCAGATTTAATGTCAGATGGATACCAAGGAAAATACCCTTTGGGTCAGGTAGGGGATAAACGAGATGTCTGATATTGTGAGATGAAGATGCTTTAAAATACTCTCCTTTACACCAGTGCAGACGAAGAGAGTGACTCTCTGTGTTAATTCCGGCTAAATCAGCAATCTTGTCAGAAAATAGTCCTGCCGAGTTTATCAGAATTCGGGTGTGAAAGATTTCTCCGTTGGCAAACTCCACTTTGTAACCTTTACCAACGAGGGAAATTGCAGTAACCTTCATTTTAAACAGAATTATAGCATCATTTCTTTCAGCGTGTGTTAGAAGTGATTTCATCAGATTGTGAGTATCAATAATTCCGGTAGAGGGGATAAATATTCCGGCAACAGCTTTGATCTCAGGCTCTATAGCTTTGCAATCTTCTTTAGATAAGAGCTTGATTCCGGCGACACTGTTGAGTTCTCCATTTTTTTTGAGTTGATACAAGGCAGGGAGTTCATCTTCATGAGTAGCTACAACAAGTTTTCCGGTTTGGCGGTGAGAAATAGCATTGGTTTCGGCAAATCTATACAATAATTCATTGCCTTTTTTACAAAGAAGAGCTTTGAGAGAATTTTGCGGGTAATATATTCCTGAATGGATAACTTCGCTGTTTCTGCTGCTGGTATGACGTCCGAACGAATTTTCCTGTTCGACTACAACAACTTCAGAATAATGATTTGATAATTCTGCAGCTATTGCCAGACCTATAACACCGGTCCCGATAACCAGGATTTCGACTTCTTCCATATTCAACTTTTATTCAGCCAGGTTCATGTTGTCTATGAGTCTTGTTTTCCCGATTTTTACTGCCAGCAATACTCTGGTTTCGGAAAACAAGTCCTCAGTTGAAAGTAGTGATGACGGATCAGCAAATTCAATATAGTCTATTATTCCATCGTTAGCTTCGATTAATTCCTTCAGATGTGGTTTCAGGACAGATGCTTTTCTGATTCCTTCTGAGAATAGTTTCCTTGCCAACAAAAGCGATTGATAAAGACAAAGAGCTTTTCTACGTTCATCAGTGGAGAGATAACTGTTTCTTGAACTCATGGCGAGACCGTCTTTTTCTCTGACTATATCGCATCTAATAATTTTAGTTGAGAAATTCAAATCACGCAACATCTGCTCCAATATAACAATCTGTTGAAAGTCTTTTTTTCCCATAAACATAAAATCTGCTCTGGTAATATTTACCAGTTTTGCGACAACTGTAGAAACTCCCCGAAAATGAATGGGTCGGGTTTTTCCACAAAGTAGTGTCCCGATTTCTTCAACATTGACGTACGTTTTATAATCAGCAGGATACATTTGAGCTTCAGTGGGGAAAAAAACATAATCGACTTCAAGTTCTTCTAATAGTTTTAGGTCACGCTCAAAACTGCGGGGATAGTTTGCCAGATCCTCTGTAGGGGCAAACTGAGTTGGATTGACAAAGATGCTCACAATGACGATTTCGGTCTGCTTTTGGGCTTCTTTTACTAAACTGAGATGTCCTTCATGCAGATATCCCATGGTGGGGACAAAACCTATTTTACTGCTTCCGGAAAGTGTGGAGGAAATCTCTATCATTTCTTCAACTGAGTTTACTACCTGCAGTTCTTTCTTCTTCATCTTTTCTCCACTAAGCTATATTTGAGTTTCAATTTTGTTTTTTTTATCAACTATAACAACGACAGGTTTATGGTTTTTTCTTTCCTCATCGTTGAGCAGGGCATAGTTTACAATGATTACTTTATCACCTTTGTGAACAAGTCTGGCAGCAGCACCGTTAACCCCGATGATTCCCGAACCGGGTTTACCCTCAAAAATATATGTTTCAAATCTGCTGCCATTATCAATATCAAAGACCTCAACTTTTTCTCCTACCAACATACCGGTTTCTTCCAGCAGATTTTTATCAATCGTAATACTGCCTACATAGTTAAGGTCAGTCTGTGTTATGGTTGCCCTATGGATCTTGGCAAACAACATGGTTCTTAACATCGAACCTCCTAAGGTTTTTTTCCAAAAAAAATTACCAATGATTTTTGTAAACTTCTATTTAGCCAAATAAAGACAGAATTACGGAGAGTAACTTAGCATGAATTTTGGAGTAGGGAAGAGTTTGTTGTAACAGGCAAACCAGAGGATCGATTCAACCTTGGGAGAAGGTTATCTGGATTTGCATGGTTTCATTAATAACAAGAATCAGGATACATCCAATGAGAACGGTTAAGAAATTAGATATTAATTTTTTATATAGAATGGGACAAGGATGAGAATATCAGTTTAGCAATGATTAAAAAGAATATATTGTCATTTCCTGCAAATTTTCATCGAACAATTTTTTTGAAACAGAAAAAATGTAACAGCCATTTTCAAAAGGAATTGGTCTGCATTCATGATCAAAAGATTGAACATAAGCAGCTATCAAATTATTTGAAAACAAATTATAGATGTTAATCTCATTTGAGTTAACAGATATTAAGTACTTTTCTCCTTTGTATTCTTTATCGGGGAATGAATCTACGAATTTCTTGCTGATAAAATCATTGTTGGATACAGGATTTTTTAAAAAAATATTGGATGCTTTCGTTTTGAAAAACAAATAATGATTGTCTTCTCTTATCAAAGTATTTTCATCTCTGAAAAGCTCAGTTCCGGAATCAATAGACTCTAAAGTTATTCCCTCATGAACAGAATAGCTATCTAAATAATCTCTCCATAATCGATCTTCTGGTAGATCCATTGGATGAATTTTAATAATATCAGGAGTGGGAGAGCCGTGTTTTGCGTACAAATCAAGATAGTTTTCTATTCCAATTGTTTTAATGAGAAAAGCTGCGTATAAACCGCTTACAGGATAATTCAGGGATACGTCATAATGATAAAACACATCCGAGGAGAGCAAATCAGGGTAAGATAGAAATTCCCCATCAACTAGAAAATAACCAATGTCATTTATTATATAAGGCTCTTTTCCACCTCTGCCGCCTAATGCAACTGCTATCCCTTCTAGAAATAACGGATGAGTATACAGATTCAATTTCTTAAGTTTATAATTTACAAGCAGATGTACTAGTTCATGATAATGACAGTTAAATGTTGTAACAATCGTGTCAGATGCCAAAATATATATCCCTCTGGTATTAAATCCTGTTAAATCTTCAATTTCTATTTCATTTCTGCAAAATATATATTCAATTTTTTGTGTTCTTAGCAGTTCGATTTCTTTCTCTGTAAATTTTAGCGTTTCAAACATATGAGATAAAAAGGATTCCAAAGTGACAATTGAATACTCGTTGAAAAATTCCTGCTCACTTATGATGAATCTAAAGAAATTGCTTTCAATGGTCTTCCAATTCCTGGATTTGTATGTAAGAGGAGAGACGAAATTGTCGCCATAAAAAAAGAATTCCTTCTCGTAAGAAGGTTTCTGGGTTCTGAAAGTTAATAAGTAATACTGAGCTTCTAAAAATTCTAACCTGATTTCATATTCAAGTTGTTTGTTAAGGATTAATTTCTTTATTTCAGGATCAATATCATAACTAATCAGACTTTTGTTCTGAACTCCGTAATAATTTGTTCCTAATCTTGAATTGTTTTCTACGTCATCAATATCAAGAAAATCAGATATTTCAGGTGAATCAATTATTAAAAGGTTGATGAATTTCTTAGCTTTTTCTTCAGTAATTGAATGCAAAGAGAATATTGAGAAAGCAGTTAGAATTGACACTATGACTATTTTTATGTTCATACATTTTTCTCCTATATTTCTAACAAAGCTGTCGTTAACTCTAATCACTTACCAAAATCACCCTGTTCCCGATGGCATATGTCAGTTGACAAATCTTATACTACGACCTAATACCTCCAATCAGATAAGCAGAAAACATTGCTTAGTTGGGAGGTTGAAATGGACTTCTATGCTTGTTTAACTTCATTACAAAAAATAATAGCTTGCTTCTTTCCATCTTCAGTATCGATGATAGATTTTTCATAACTTCCGTTAGTGTACTCGTCAATTACATTCTCCCAGAAATCATATGAGACTACATTTCCAGGAATCTGGTCAACTTCCCATTTACCGGGAAACAGAGAAAAAACCTGTATTGCAATGTCTTTTCCTATTCCCAATCGCCTGTACTTCTTCATTATAAAAAATTCAGCTATTGATTTTGCTTCTCTATCTCCCCTTAGAGCATAACAATAGTCATTAACTAAAACAAAACCGCATAATGCATTGTTACATCGGATAAAATAGGCAAAACGATTACTTTCGTTCCAATAGTAATCTAAATAGGAATAACCATAGTAGCCGTATTCATTAAGTTCTTCATTTGTGTAAACTGACATGTCATATTCATACAACTCTATCATCTGCCGTAAAACTGATTTCTGAGATTCTTTAACTGCAACTAATTCAATTTTCATTGTTTTTCCCTTACAGGCTTTTTTGATTCATATAATATCCGAATATCGTGAAACATGATCAATATATTTAAAGTTTGCATAAAATGCTTCATTAATCTGTCGATGAGAAGGGTAATGAAGTAAAGTTTTAACTATAACATCATAAACTCCGAACCTATACATTCAAATTTCTGAAAACATTCCATAACTCTCTAAGCGATACAATAGGTACAGATTGATATTCTTTTAAAACCTGCAGGTCTTCATCTCCGGTTACTAAATAATCAACTTGTTGAATATCAATAATTCCTAAAACAGGATCATCGTTTTTATCTCTTGAAACTTGATTTGTAAATATCTTATAGTCGGAAAAAATACAGGAATCAATCAGAAAATCTGTGATCCTCTCAACATGTGAAACAGGGATTCTAAACTTATCTGCCAGGATTCTTCTTACTTCCCCGATAATATGCTGGCTGATTACTATTTCATAATGTTCAATTGAATACTCAAAAAGAGATTTGCAAATTCCTCTTGTTCCAAAAGCAGCGATTAAAATATTTGAATCGAAAATTAATCTCATTTCATTAGCTCAAACACATCTTCATCTGTTAAAATTCCCTGCGCTTCAGCAAATGGCAGAACTTGATTTCTAAGTTTCCTGAATCTGCTTATTTGCAAACTTTTCTTAATGGATTCTCTTACTAAATCACTAATTGGCTTATTTTCTGATTTACTAAGTTCTTCAAGTTCAATCTTCATGTTTTCAGGTATTCGAATTGTTATTGTCTGATTCATAATCACCTCCATGTAAGACAATGTAATATGAATCATATAAAAGCAACAGGAAATACAGATTGCCATAATGTGCAAACAATCCGGTCTGCCCAACTACGTTGAATGATTATCATGTCAGTTTTACAATCACTCAAAGAATTTTTTGTATCAATTGCTCTCATATAATTCTTTGACTTCAATTGCTTCATTGACTTTACAAACAATATCTTTAATTCTAAAATTATGTTTTGTTTCATCAAAAATAGTTGAGATGTTTTTAATGTCATTTGTGAAAAATTCAGAATATTCTTTTGCTTTTAAATCATCCTCTGCCTGAATCTTCACAATATAAGATTTTGTTAAAACAACTTCAAATGTTTTCATTATGCTGCTCGCTTATCTTCTCAGTTCGATTTAAAACAGTTCTTTTATACTGATTAGCTATCTTCATTCCTGCATTTTCTGCGATAATTGGATATAGGTGTATAAAAGACAGCTGCAAACTCACTTGCTGTTTTAATATCTATAAAATCTTCATTTGTACTATCATTTTATACCACGTGCATTTTTCAATAAAGTAAAATGTTGACCCATAATATCATAAGCGCCGTTTAGATTTGTCTGGAAATTCCCTTTTACTGTATTTCCTGTCAACTATAAAGATTCTGATTTTCTGCCTTGTTTTAAAAAGAACCTATAACTTATGAGAAGCAGCAGACTGTAGAATAGAATGATTCGCTGGGGGGATAGAACTGCTTGGATATAAACACGATTTGGAATGAGATAGAGTTTGACAAACTATCTGTGAGCGTTTTTTTGACGTAGAAATCTTTATAAAGAAGGCATTATGAAAATCAAATTTGATGAAATTGTTCAGGGTGATTGTCTTGAAGTCATGAAAACAATGCCTGATGAATGTGTTGATCTGATAGTAACTTCCCCTCCTTATAATTTGAAAAATTCTACAGGAAATGGCATGAAAGATGGAAGAGGAGGCAAATGGAAAAATGCAGAGTTGGTAAATGGCTATGCTCATCATAATGACTGTATGCCTCATAATGAATATGTTGAGTGGCAGCGTTCGTGTCTGAACGAGATGATGAGACTTATACCGGAAAATGGAGCAATTTTCTACAATCATAAATGGCGGGTACAAAATGGGTTATTACAAGACAGGCAGGATATTGTGTCAGGCTTGCCGATCAGGCAAATCATAATTTGGAAACGAAAGGGCGGCATAAATTTCAATCCAGGATATTTTCTGCCTACATATGAAGTAATCTATATGATCACCAAACCAAAGTTTAGACTCAAACCCAAAGTTAATGCTCTTGGCGATGTATGGGAATTCAAGCAGGAAATGAATAATCCTCATCCTGCACCGTTTCCCGTTTCTTTGATTGACAGAATTATTTCTTCTACTTATGCAAAGACTGTTCTGGATCCTTTTATGGGTTCGGGAACTACCGCAATAGCAGCATTAATGAATAATTGCAATTATCTTGGAATAGAAATTTCACCGGAATATATAACTTTATCAAACGAACGAATTGCTAACTTCCAGAGTGAGGGTCGAATAATGTATGAAGAATTTGGGGTATAGAAATGACTGAAAGCAATATGATTGAGACTATTCAAAACAAATGGCAAAAAGTATACTGGTTCTCCAGGATGCTTATCAATGCTGACAAGTACGTCCCCATTGCTAAACAACCGAAGTTATTAATTACAATTTCTAGCAATATTAGACTTATGTTAAGTCAATACACAAAGAACGAATCAATAAATATACATAAACAAGTTTTACAGAATATTATTGAGGAACGATACAAGAATTCTGATACACAGAGAGGCAGAGTAAAGAATCTGATTTATGACTTGGACAAAGAAATCCAAACTATTGATGATTTGAGTGTCTTTTTGCTAACTTGTGAAAATATTTTGATACCACTCAATCAAGCGATTAAGAATATTCCAAATGATGATAGGGAATTCACACTGCATATTGCAAAATCTTATCTTGATGTCAAAGGAGAAGATGGACTAGCAGATATAATTATGTTGTGGGATGATCTTGGAGTTAAAGGCTGTATAACTGCCGAGAGAACTGAAATAGTCAGAGCCTTTGCGACACTTCGTGTTTTACTCAGCAATGACAAATGCTTCAACGATGAAGATAAAGACATTATTTTAACAGCATTTACTCAAGAGTTTGAAAGAAGATCTGCTCAAAAAAGAAAGAAAAGGGCTGGTGGCAGCTTAGAGAATGTGACTGATTTTATACTGGGATATTTTTCTATAAAAAGGTCAGAAAAACCTGAACATTTTCAAACTGATATTGAGCTAGATAATTGGATAAAAACTAAAGATAACTGGCTGATCGGAATTTCATGTAAACGAACTTTGAGAGAGAGATGGAAGCAAGTTTCATCAGCTGAATCAGAAATTCTCAGCAAATTCAAAATTAAACATATATACCACATTTTAACCTATGATGAAGATTTGTCAGATGAGAAGATAACCATGCTAGGAAGTCATCGTCATATATTCTATTTGCCAGATAATAGCAGAAGGCTGGAAATTGCAAAATCACACATTGGGATGAAAGACTACGTAAGACCTATATCTCAGTTGATAAAAGATCTAAAAAATCAGCTATAATGCTATTCTATTGATTATAGTGATGGTCAACCTATGAAAAAAATAGTAATACTCGGAGTTACCGGTTCAATCGGTCAATCAGCATTAAAGATTATCAGTCAGCATAGTGACAGGTTCTCTATATGTTTGGCGTCTACCCATAGCAGAGTTTCTGAACTGAGAGAATATGCTGAGAGTTTTTCATCCCTGCGGTGGCAGTAACCTCTACGCAAAGCTCTTCCGAATTTCCTGCTTCAACTCGTCTTTTAAAGGGTG
>JAQVBK010000262.1 GCA_028690365.1 Candidatus Cloacimonadota bacterium | reverse complement strand
CCGAAAATGAAACTGACAACAAACACTAAGCACACAAGAATATTGCCATGAGCATGTACATGAAAATTTACATTCTTAGTGTTTTGAGTAGCAAAAAATTAGTATAGGCGGTTTATAAACACATGAAGAATAGATAAAATGGAAGATTATAAAAAAGAGAGCGACCATCAGGTCGCTCCCGTTGAATTGCTTTTTATTTCAGTATCAGAAGTTTTCTTACTCTATCTTTTCCGGCGGACTGCAATCGGGAGAAATAAACTCCGGAAGAAGTGATCTTCCCGTAGGAGTCTGTACCGTCCCATACCAACTGATGTGAACCCCTTTCTAAGTGACCTTTGAAGATAGTGGTAACCTTCTGACCCTTCAAATTATAAATACACAGTTCGGCATTTCCGGCTTCCGGCAAACTGAAAGAGAATGTTGTAACTGAATTACGACTCTGTCCATTTGTTCCCGGATTAAATGGGTTTGGATAGTTGATGAAGAGGTCAGAAAATTCAGTTGTTTGTGAATCATCAGAAACATAAACATGCTGATTACTCAGTACAAACTGACCAGTCAACTGTAGAGATTCAGGCTCAAAGCTGTAAAAATCTCCATCTGTAATGTTTATTAACTCATCATTAACCTGTACACTCAGGTGATAACCTTCCGGCAGAATGACTGATTCCGCTTTTAAGGTAACTGTACTCAATGCGGAAAGATCAATAACGAAATCAAAAATATGCGAATCTTCCTCTTCCTCGCTCAGTAATCCACGGCAATCTCTTAAGAGTCTTAAGAAATCCCGATTCTCACTATTACCGGAAATATAAATATCCAGTTGATTGTCTTCAGGTCGCAACGGAGGAGCAGGACTGTCATAGTATTTATCAAAATTGTCTGTGCCTACAGGAGCAATTGCAACTGTTACAGCATCCTTATCCTGTCCTTCCTGCTCTGCGGTAACAAAAATCAGTGATTGAAAATCTTCCATAACCAGTGTTTTGTCAGGTTGATTGAACGGAAGAAAGTAAACTGTCAGATTATCCACAAACGAATAGAGGAAAAATGACTGTAACGGTCTTATCGTATTTGTCTGCACAAAATGCTCTTCATAAGTATATGCGCTATTGTAAATGATGTCATAAGCCAGAGCTTCAATGTATGTAAAATTTCTGCCATTGTAGAAGAACCTGAGATTGTCCATCTGATATGTTGCATAATGCGGATTTGGCAATAAATTCCAGCCTCTTATCATCGAAAAATTATACTCGGTTTCATAGAACTGACAATCACCGTTGTAAAATCCCCCTGTCTCAGAGTGAGTCCAATATCCCGTGCCAAAACTAAAATTATTACTTTGCGTATACACACTATCGTTGTAAGAAAACACCTGTGCACCTGCTCCCAGTAGTCCACTTATGACACTCGTATTTGTCAGCGGATTTGCAGTCATCGACCATCCAGAATTATACGTCAAAGGAATTGATGCAGGAAGCAAACCAATTTTGTAGTTTGAAAAAAAAGTTTTTGAGTCTCCGTCGGGAAGATTGAGTTTAACAACAAAACTAAGGTTTTCCATCATCAAATCATCCGGGACTCTCCAGATATAGTTTTCCAAATTGGGTGATACATTCTGGGCAAGTATTAATGAATCTGTTTCCGATTTCAAATAGATGTCAACGGCATCCACAAGAAATTTATTCTCAGTAATCCATGAGAAAGTAATATCTTCTTCTGCCTGATAAAATCTATTAGTCATATTATTAATAGAAACAGACGGCAGCATATTGCCAAAATACAGAGTAAAGCTTATTGCATTCTGATTGGCAACAGTAAATTGATAATCATCTGTCTCAAGATTTGTAAGGATTCCTGTGGAGTTATCTTTGATGTATAACTTACGGCTGTCTCTGGCAAAGTTGTCTGAGACTGATACTGTAATGGGAACATTGAATTGATTCGACTTGGATCGAATGGTCCAGGTTTTCAACTCTCTATCATGGTCAAAATGTCCATGAATCTCTCTTTCCAGAAAGCGGTTTACTCCACTCCAGTATTCTTCATAGAATTCTGCATAAACATAATTTCCGGGAGTAGCGGTATCATTTGGGATTTCATAGAAAGAATCAAAACCATCGCTTGCTAAAGGATTCGATCCAAACATCACCTCATCACTAAAATCACCAACCGTAAATCTGATAGAATATACTGCCTGAGGAGAAGCTGTCAACTCGTTCGCAAACATGAACTCTTCTTCAAGAAAACTTGTACAGGATATTTTATAATCGTATAATTCACCATTATCCACTTCCAGATCAGCAAAAACAAAGAACTGATTCGTTGTATTGTTGCTCACCAAAACATCATTTACTTGCCAGGACGCTATCATGGTGTAATCGTCTTCTTCCTGAAGTTTACGGTAAACATTGAATCCCGAATTGTCCATCTGCAGATTGGCAGTCCATCTTAAGATAACGCTACTATCCTCACCGATTGCACTGACATTTACAATTCTGGCAGGACCTGTCAAGGCAGTAACTTCATCAGAAAGCTCAGAATAATTATCGTTATAATCCTTTCCTCTGATTTTGAAGTAATAGACGACATTGGTGGAAAGCCCGGTAACCTCAATTGTTTCCTGCTCTGTACATGCTAATTTGTAAGCATTTGCCGAGCTGTTTCTGTTGAAAATATTATAATCGCCATTATCAATAGGTTGAGTAGAATAGAGAATTTCATAAGTCTCGAAATCGTAAGAATCTGTTTTATCCCAGGCTAGATCTATTGATGAATAATTCTGCCCGATAACTCTCAGATTTGCCGGAACCGGAGGTGTCACGTCGTCATCAAATTCAAACATATATTCTATCGACTGCTGCATAGCTTCCAGCCAGGGAGAATAATATGCTATCAAATTATCAAATAATCGTGAATAATCAAAAAAACCGGTATTGGAATCAAATCCGTAAAACCACCAGTAGGTATTTACAGTCTGATCATAGCTATTTGGCAATTCATCCATTTCTATATGGAAAAAAGGCTCTCTCACCTCATAATTATTGGGAATTTGAGTATAAATCATCTGCCTGTTCTGACTGTAACCCGGCAAATTTATATCATTGTTCACTGCATAATTCTCTGTACCATTGTCATATATAAAATCGTATTCTAAATAATGAACTCCGTAATAATCATTTATAGTGGATTCATCGTGAATACCAATTGAGTTTGCCGGATGAACTATATGATTTGTCAGATTGATAATGTCTCTTTTCAGAGAAGAATGGTCTCTGATTGGAAGATCGGGACTCGTCTTCCCGTAACCTGCGGAGATAATACAGGAAGCATAACCAACGTGCCTTGTTCCCCAATCATATCCATGAATTTGTACTGATAATTCACGATTACCTGTATTTTCCCTGATTAAATCACAGGCTGCTCTATAAAAAGAATTGAATGGATGGGCATGAACACGAGTTGGATCACTTAGTGATTTTGCGTTAGTATAAGGATTCTGTTGAGTCCATTTTACTTCTCTGCCTGCTCCTGTTACCAATAAAAATTCTGCATCCCACATTAACAAAGCTTCAGTGCTTATTGCAACTGTCTGAAAATCGTCTGTCGGATGGGGAGTGGTGATGATAACCGGGTAAGTTGCTGCGGGATTGTGTACGTATAACCCCCAACCATAATAGAATGATCCGGTTTCATCATCATCAGGGAAATCAGGAGTATTATTGCTATCATAATAACTTAGATTGAGATTTTCTCTGAGCATATAAAATGTTCTGCCGGTATCTGTGTCGTTAAACTGAACAACTGAATAGGGATAATTATAATTCTGAATCATTGCTTCTGCTGACTCATAGCTGCCAGCCATAAACTGACCCACTACGACTTCCCAGTTTGACAATTGAGCTGCTGATGGAATCAGGAAATTACCAAAACCATTCGTTTGTTTGTCATACGGTGCATACAGATTGTAATTTTGTGTCACAATTCCTTCAGCAATGTGTGAGTTATAATTATCATAGGCACAACCGGGAGCATCCCCATACATGAATCCCCTGAAAGAATCAGTTTCTACAACTATTGAATAAAGATCTATCATCATTATTATCATTGTCAGCATTGTTAATATTTTCTTCATGACTCCCCCGTTATTGTTTAATAAGAAGCATCTTAGCTGTTTTTGAATGTTTCCCAGCATTTATTTTGTAAAAATATACACCTGATGAAACAGTTCTTCCGGATTCATCATTGCCGTCCCAGGAAATATTAGAAACACTTCCGCTTGAACATTTTACTTGATAATCCCGTAATTTCTGACCCTTCATATTGAATATAGCAACTTCGGCTGTCTCTACATCCGATGGAACAATAAATTTAATATCGGTTCCCTGTCTCATCCCGTGCGGGACCGTAAAGG
>JAQVBK010000261.1 GCA_028690365.1 Candidatus Cloacimonadota bacterium | reverse complement strand
CAGGATTCACCGTAGCTTACGAAGGAAATCATCTATTTATCAATGACAGAGAAATACTGGTATCTAATGAATCCGAGCCCACCGACATCAATTGGGGGAAAAGAGATGTAAAAGTTGTAATCGATTCCAGCGGGAAATTCAGAACCAAACAATTGCTCAAAAAGCACCTGACTTCAGGAGTAGACAAAGTAATCCTCAGTTGTCCGCCCGATGATGATTCTATTGATCGTACTGTGGTGATGGGAGTCAACCATGAAACAATTCTACCTGATGACAAAATCATATCAAATGCATCCTGTACAACAAATTGTGTTGCACTACTTTTAAAAGTTCTGATGAATGAATTTGGCATCAAAAAAGCATTTATGAATACAGTACATCCCTTAACCAACAATCAGAATATTCAGGATGGATTTCACAAAGATTTCCGCAGAGCAAGAGCATCAATAAATAATATTATACCTACCACAACCAGTGCAATCGGAGCTATTGAACTGATTATGCCTGAGCTAAAAAATTCTTTTGATGGTTTTGCAACCAGAGTACCGGTGGCAGATTGTTCCTTTGCAGAATTGACTATTCTCTTAAATCAAAACACCTCTGTCAATAAAATCAATGAGGCGTTTAAATATTACAGTGAAAATATTTTGAAATCATATCTGGAATACTGTACAGACCCCATAGTTAGCCGTGATGTTAATGGAAATCCTCATTCAGCAGTTTATGATTCTCTCGCTACAAAAATGATCGGAAGTGATTTTGTACAACTTCTCGGCTGGTACGACAACGAGTATGGTTACTCTTCACGAATAATTGACCTGATAAAATATCTCTATAAATCATGAACAAAATCATAAAATCCGAAGCTCTTGAAGCCAATCTGACAAAAACCAAAAATGTTGAATTCAGCATACCGGATTGTCATATATGGTTTCTCACGTTATCCGAACAATACTGGGGTATTCATAAACGTACTCTCGATTTTTTCAACGAACTACATCATCCCTACTCCAACAGAAAAGAAGTAGTAAATTTGTTGTCTGAGCTTGCTATAAGCGATTTCTGGGTTTACAAAGATACGGATGATAAAGAAAGGGCACTAGCCATAATTCTGGAAATCTTTCATGATCTGCTCAAAGAAAAACTCCCGGCAGAGTTGTCTAAACAACTTGTTTATATTTATCTCGACTTTTTTTCGAAAAATTACGATTTCCTGGTAGATTACGAAAGCATTCCGCTAAGATTCCTTCAGATTCTGGACGACAATCTATCAAACAACAGCTTTAGCTATCTGAGCAATATGGGATACTTCAAAACAAGTCTGGCAAAAGCTGCCGCAGATAAAAAAACTCAGAGTCGTGTTGTAAGTTTTATGAAGAAACTCATCCATGAAAACATCATTTTCTGGGAATCTACAACTGACCTGAACAGATGGTATAATGACAATAAAATCAAAATTTCCAATAAACAGGCAATTTCAATCAGGGAATCAGGTCTCTCACTTTTCAGCAATTATCACAATCAGTTTGAACATTCCCATGATTTTGAGTCACTCTGTAAAATTGCTTACAGTTTTTCGGATATTATCGATGTTTTTAGAAATAAGATAGATGAACTGGAAAAAACCACAGATCAACTTTCGTTTATCTTTTACTTACTCCATCTGCCCGGCGCTGTTTATCACAGAGTTTATCTTTTGATAGATTTAAATAAAGCCATAAAAAGAATAAGCTACGAATTGAATGCCGGACAGTGCATTGATTCCATGAACGAATTGTTTGCTTTATTTGAAGATTTCAGGCACAGCCACACCAGCTTTATTCTGGATTCTATACTTAATTTGGGAAAAGAGATAATAAACACCAAAAACAAAGAATTGATTCGCTATTTTGAGAATCAGATTATTAAATTCGGATTCATAACTCCGGGTATTACTTATCTGACAAACAACTGGGAACTGAAGATTGATGCCAATCACGTCAGAAACATAAGAGTCTGGCTTGATCTAATCGAATATGATCCGGAAATAATGAAGAAACTATTATCCGCACTGATAATAAACCTCCGTTTGGGCGGTATTTTTATATTTGATACAGATCTCTTCCAGAAAGATGTTACTAAACTTCTGAACTCAAAAATTTCTCCTATCTATAAACAAATCAAACAATTGGCAAGAATCTTCCCCGTTTACTTCAACGAAATTGGTGCTGAGGGTATTCTGCGTGATGTCTCAACCAAAATTGATGAGATTTCACACAGAAACGACAAACTTATTCATTTTCTGCGCAAACAAATTCACATTGAAGGGAACAATTCACATATAGATATTACTCTGGAAATAATTCGATTCTGGTTTGATCTGGATAAAAAGAGACTGGAATTGATTGTTCCGCAGAATGTCTTTGAAATTATTGATATAGAAAGTCCATGGGTAAAGGGCGTACATGAAGTTTTAACAAAAATATGTGATTCAGACAAAATTCAACTGCTGGAATTGCTTGAAAAGAAAAAAGAAGATATTGATATACTCTTGTCCGAAGTATCCCACCCTAATAAAAATGATGTTACTCGTGTATCTTTGATTATTGAATTGTATCAACTGCTAAAAGAAAAATATCTATTCGAAACAGATGATATCTCTAAAATTCTCAAGAGATATAGTTTTATAGTCCCTGAAGATGTAAAAATTCTTGAAGAGCTTCTAAACCAAAAAAATAACGTAGAAGCGTTAAAGCTTATTTATTCTTTCATGATAAAACTCAATGAAATCATATTCAATCCGGAAATCAGTGAAGGCTGGGAAAGTATTTACTACAAAAGACACATAGCTTTTGGTATTCCTTCAATGTATGGACAATACAGAGAACCAAAATTCGAAGCTATGGGTTTGACTTTTCGTCTTGAGCGAATTGCCTCTGTATTGGTGACAAACATTATTTCTGAAATCAATACTGACTATTTTACTGCAAAAACCCTCAGAGATATAGCTTCAGTATTGCAATTACTCAGAGAGGGACTGAGTCTTGACGGAATTTATGATCAGGGGTTTGATTCTAATCTGAAAATGTTTGAATACAGTCTCACTTCTGGAAGCTTCAACATTCGACAATACATAAACATATTTGAATTTATGGAAGGCTGTGTAAAAGAAATAATCGGAAAATACTTTATTCGTCCTTACGAACAGCTTTTACACGACATTATTCCTCAATACGTAGAAACTAATCAAACTCTTGATAAAAAAGAACTAAAAAAAACTATCGCACTGAAATCTGAAGTTTTCTATCGGGAGTTGCTCTCATCAGCCTTCCTGATTCAGACTTTGGATAATCTGATCGGAGCAATTCTAAATAATTTGAGAAAGCACATCAGCTATTTGTCTGATTCTGAAATTCAGAGCATTATGACTTATAATCAGGATCTCGTTATTAGTCCGCTTTACCTGGAAACCCCTACCCTCGATAATCAGGTCTTCATCGGCTCAAAAGCATATTATCTGAAAAAACTCTATCTCAATAATTTCCCTGTTCCACCCGGATTTGTTATAACGACTGAGGTGTTCAGACGAGTAAATTCTATCCTGAAGATATCTTCGCTTGATGCTGAAATTGACAGACTTATCAAATCTCACATTTCTGAACTGGAACGCATATCGGGACTAGAATTTGGTAATCCTCACAAGCCTCTGCTACTTAGCGTCAGATCCGGAGCTGCCATTTCATTGCCCGGGGCAATGAATACATTTCTGAATGTAGGACTCAATGATGAAATAACCGAAATCCTCAGCAAACAACCCAATTTCGGTTGGACATCCTGGGATTGTTACCGACGTTTACTGCAGACTTGGGGAATGGCTTTTGGTCTCGACAGAAATGATTTCGATCAGATAATTATAAATTATAAAAAGAAATTCAACATCTCTCAAAAAATTGAATTTACTCCCCAAACAATGAAAGAGATAGCTTTTGAATACAAGAAGCTTCTTGAGAATAATGGTATCAGGTTTGAAAATGAACCTTTTTTGCAGATAAAACAGGCAATCATTTCAGTTTTCAGATCTTGGGACACTCCCAGAGCAAAAGTTTACAGAGATCACATGCATATTGCGAATGAATGGGGAACCGCTGTTATTGTTCAAAAAATGATCCTGGGCAACATTCACCAGGAATCAGGTTCAGGTGTACTTTTTACTCACGATGTCCAAGATGGCAAAAACGGTATAAACCTCACAGGAGACTTCTCTTTTCTTAGTCAGGGAGAAGATATAGTTGCCGGTCTGATAAAGACTTTACCCATCAGCGAAAACCAACGGAAAAAATACTACCGCAAAAGCACATTCTCTCTTGAATCAGCATTTCCCGATATATACAGAAAATTAAAACAGATAGCAACTGAATTAATAGAAACACACGGATTC
>JAQVBK010000025.1 GCA_028690365.1 Candidatus Cloacimonadota bacterium | reverse complement strand
GATAAATGAAGGTAGAACTCATAGATATGACGGGCATGAATTGCCCAATATTTTTGGGAGAGAGTCCCTGGAAAATAGTAGATGTAGGGTTTACTGAACTCACCAAACTGAATCATCATCTGTTGCGACTCAATCGTTGCAAAGGCAACTGCAATAACAGCAAAAAATAAGCTCTCATCTGTATCATAACGTACCACAACCGCAATTAAAATATATGCTAGTAGGCGAAAACTAAGAAAGTTCGAAAAGCTGGTCCTTCTTAAGTGCAATATTCTTTTCCATGTAAAACATCCGGTTCCATATCTTGGTTTGATGTAACCTACTTTCTTTCTGCTGAAACTCCATATCGAATTCATTTCTTTCATGTTGTCCTGATATTTTCTTATTCTGACCCAGCTTTTACCAAAGTCTTCGTACATATTGTTGTTAGCCAGCAAATAAACAAAGAATCCCAACATCACATTACAACCAAATTGAGATAAAAGTAGGAACAGATAGGAGAAATTACTCTCTTTAAAAATCACCATCAGTCCATTTCTATATAAATTCAGTATTGGGACCCAATTCCAGAAACGCATTGCAAAAAAATCCCGAACACTAAAGCCTATCAAATCAGGTTTGAAGATTGTAAGAAATAGTGTAAACAGATAGCTGGATGTCAATATCCAAAAGACAATTTGAAAGAGAGCCTTTAGTTTGTATCTCAGGATGAGGAAGAAAACGAAAAAGTTCAGGACAGAACTAAAAATTAGGAGGTTGTAGATTGTTCCGTAAAGAACAATGATATTGTTGAAGTACAGTTTGGGGACTACGATATGCAAAACAATGGCTGTTAGAAAGCAAATGAGTATTGAATTCCGGATCATCTGATAAAGGACAATCTTTTTCAAATTTATTGGTGAAGTGAAGAGACGGGAAAAGTCTCCGTTTTGAATATTTAAAGGTGTTGCCAGTGAAGCCATTAACAAAATCAGCCAGAGTAGAAATAAGACAATGGGCATTACTATTGCGAAAGTAAAATCAATAGCTTGCGTTGAAGCCAATTCTGGGTTCAATTGTCGAAAATCGATCTGCCTTAAAGCAATTCCTATACTGACAGGAAAGAAAATGAAATAAAGAGAAACAATTGTTGTAGTAATACCGCTTGTTTTAGTACTGAATGAATTCAATACAAGATTTTTCAGTGTGACGAGAAATTTGTAGGTGAGAAGCTTAGTTGTTTTCATTTTTCATCAGATTGATAAAGAGTTCTTCTGAATTTGTTTCGTTGATTTTTGCGGTTTTCTTTAACTCTTCCAAGGAACCATCATAAATTATCTGACCCTTCTTTAGGATAATAATTCTTTGAGTGAGTTCTTCTATTAGTGAGATGAGATGAGAACTCACCAGTACAGTTTTACCTTCAGTTTGCTTCTGTTTGATTATTTTCTTTAATTCTGAAATGGCAATGGGATCAAGTCCCAGAAATGGCTCATCTAAGAGGAAAAAGGAGTAATCAATCAGGAATGTACAGCAGATAGAAACTTTCTGTTTCATTCCTTTTGAAAGTTCTTTCGTCAGTTTGTTTTTCTTTTCTGTCAGACTGAATCTAAACAAAAGTTCATCAGCCTTTTCCCGCCAATCCTTCAATTCGTAAGCCATTGCTGTGAATTGAAGATGCTCTTCTACTGTCATATAATCATACAACATTGGTTCTTCAGAAACATAACCGACATGTAGTTTTGCTTCTGCCGTGGTGTTGTCATGACCAAAAATTTCAATGCTGCCGGATGTTTTCCGGAGCAAGCCCATTATAGTCTTTATTATCGTTGTTTTACCGGCACCGTTTGCTCCTACCAGTCCAACCAGTTCTCCCTGATTTAACTGGAATGAAACTCCATTAACCGCTGTTTCCTGTTTGAATTTCTTTACTAAATTTTTGATGACAATCATAAATAATCCTTTTTATCATTTTTGACACACTATTTTTAAGTTATTTGAACAATCATGAATTAGTCTGAAACCAACTTTGGAAAACAGATTATTGAAACAAGATATTTTTGAGAATATCAATCAATATTTGTTGGGATTGAGAGCTGAAGAGAGAGGCAGAATATTCTAGTCTCTATAGCTCTGTTCTGACGGGAGTTTCTCGACCCGAAATTCTCGGGTCAGGGACTTCCGGCAAATCAGACCGAAGACCTTGCCGACTATCGTCGACTTAGGAACTTCGATCTCAGGATTTCTTATTCTCGTCCCTAAACCTTTAGGGGGTTAAATTTCTGTTATTTAACTCTTCCTGTTTGGGGACGGGGACGAGATAGGCAAGATTGGTTAAGCGAATCGGGGATTCGGAAGAGAATCCATTACGTTACCAATCAGGGGATTGGTAACGAGAATCGAGAGTAAAAGAATAAGGTCAATCCGAGAGGATTGACCTACATGCATTGTCCCTAAACCTTTAGGGGGGAAATCTCTATTATTTAACTCTCCCTGTTTGGGGACCATCTTTCTCGTACTAAACCCCCGTTTGGGGACGATGTATAAAATAGACGAGATTTTATTTGAAGGAAATCAGGAGATTAGCTGATAAATAAAAAAAGGCAGGGAAATCTCCCTGCCTTATGAGCTTAGTCTATGACTCTGACAACGTAGTAGAATTTTTTTTCAGCAGATGCTTCTTCTGTATAAGTCCATTCGGTTCCTGTCCAGGTGCCGTCTCCAACTTTTGTAAATGTACCCGAATCAGGAGTAGAAGATGAATATACATGGAATGAATCTGTTTCATTTCCTGGCCAGTACAGAGTAACTAGTTCTTCAGAGTAGACGATATTCACGACACTGACTGGAATATTATGATTGATTACTGTTGTCAACAAGGTTGAATTGCCAATGCTATTAATTATAACTGTGTGAATGAAATAAAGACCTGGTTGCGGGAGTTCTAATTGGATAGTGGTGTTGCCGGAAGACGGGTTTTCAACCTGAACTCCACCAGTGACAGGTGTATTTGCATTTTGTTCTTCCGGACAGACAATGATTACTTTATCTAGTTTGCCGGAATTGCCTGATTGTCCGGTGAATCCGGTAATCTGTCCTGTATTGGGATCTAATTCGCCCCAGCCTATAGTACCACCCCAGGGATCCATAAAGTCTATTTTGTATTTGCCTTCGGAATTGACTTTGTTTACGAAAGAGTTCATTGTCATTCTATGACCACCGCCATTTGGCCAATAGATGCCGGATAAGACATCCTGCCCTCTTTCCAGTTCATCTCTCATCTGTTTCCAGTTGACTGCTAAAGGTCCTCTGACAGTGTAACCGCCTCCATGGGCAGCAATCCATTGTTTGATGCCTTTTGCCAGATTTGAAGGAGTTGTTCCGGATGAAGTTGTGCCGCAGACTTTTGCCAACTCTCTAACCAGAGCGATGTCACTCAGTGATGGAACTCCGCAGATGTCATTATCTCCCTGCGCTTCAAACCACTTCAGACAAGAAGCAGCTGCAGTGGGAGCACAATGTACATTGGAAACATTTCTCTGATCAATCGTGGGGACACCTTTCCAGAAAGAATCTACCTTTGTTACTGCCTTTGCTGTAATACTACTTACACTGTATCCTGCCGGAATATTGTATGTAATGTCAAAAAAACTATCGGGAACATATTGCCAATCATCAAGATTAACTATCTGAATAGCATTCGGGGGTTGGGGATCGAATTCCCTTACGGTACTTACAGGAATTGTAGGTCCGAGGGTAGTTTCAATATCTACTTCGAAAAAGACGTCAAAGAAACTATCAATATACCAGCTGGAATCATTTAAATCCAATTGTGTAAACCAGCCTGGATCAAGTTCAGTCTCGTCTCCATAGGTTTCTTCCGGAGTTTCTAAACGGTTATCAAGAGTGATTATATCAATCCATTCAAATTCATCTATTGACCAGGAGAAAGTTACACTAGTAACAAAGTTATCTGGATCATCTATGTGTAGTTGCAGGTCTACTATACCACCTCCTGTTTTGCCAATCCAGTCATGCCATTCCTGAGGATTCAGCCAGTCACCGACTCGCAGAAGGGCAACATCATCCATGTCCGGTACTTGATAAGGCTCGGGTTGCGCATCTCCTGACAGCGGATCAATTGCTTTAAGATATTCCCCGGCAGTTAAAGATCTAAGTAATGGAACTATGACTTGATTATTATCTGGTGGAGTAGAAAGCGCACCTAATTGCTCAAGCGGACTACCAGCAATGTCTGTTTTCCAAACCTGAATTACATGTCCTGGAGTACCATAAACATTGACCATTGTATTACCGGGATAGGGGAATGGATTGTGTATCTCGGGAGTTACATCATCAGGTGTTAACGGCACTCTATAAGGATTCCATTGGATCTCTCCAGAAGAAACATCTTCTATTGTGATATATTCACCACTGAGTAATTGCCTTTCATCACCTAAACCATCCAACAAGGGGATTATCACCTCATTATCGACCAAAATAGTACCTGTTCCCAAGACGGTTATAGGCTCTCCAAATTCATTTGAAAGCCAGACATTTATAACGCTTCCGTGAGTCCCAAAAACGTTTACAGCAACATCACCTGCCAGAGGAAGCGGATACTGAATAACCGGCACCATCTCTCTAAATTCCCTCTCAGGAAGATCATTATGTGTTGTCTCGTCCAATTCAGTAAATATTGTAATAGGTTCATCTAATCTTCTCATTGAACCGTAATGCTGATCGAGATCATCCAGTATTAATCCACGACCATGAGTTGGATGAGTAGCCCATTCCATACGATAAACCGGTTGATCCGAAATATCGATGTCAACAAAAACATCAAAGAAACTGTCCACATGCCAGTCTCCACTATGATTGAGTCTGGTGACCCTTTGTCCGGATGTATCAAGGGCAATAAACCGGTTTAAAGGATCTGTTTCATCGTAATCAATATGGTGGAAAAAGCTGGGAAGAGGAAGGTCTTCAGGTGGAAAACTTATTAAATCAGAAAATTCCAGCCCTTCAGCAGTGATTTCCACATGCTGGATAACACCCTGCATTACTTCTCCCGTGAGTAATCCACCGGATATAACGAGCAGATTAACAGCAGGACTAATGATATCTCCGGCATGAAAACCTAAGTCTACTTCTGTGTAGGTACTGACCGGATAACCCCACTCAAAATAGATTAATTTGGAGGTGGTTGGTTGAGTTTCATCGCTGAGAGTTACTTGATAATGAACACCGTCAACATCAATGTGAGAAGAACGATTCTTCTTTTTTTGGGGGTTTACTTCATTGTATTTGTTTTGGTAGTAAGCAAGATTACCTACGCACTCTTTGTAATGGGCGTTATTGTTTGAAACCCCTACTGTGTCTTTATAAGCCTTTTCAACGCCATAAGCTTCTACCTCGTCTGAAGCAACTGTTCCTCCTGCCTGCAATTTATGTACATATTCATGTACCAGAACTTCTTCCAGAAAAGTTTGATCAGTTCCGTCAACAAGAGCATCATCAAGTTCTACTTTATCTCCAGCATCGGTAGCTTTACCATCTTGTGTAGTAACTGCATAATTGCCTGCTCTCATATTTGGATCTACTTTAATCCTTCCGTCATCAAGTTGTTTCTTCAGACCTTTAGCAATATCTGAACAACTAATTTCTTTTTCGGTTCCTGTTGCATCAACATAACTGAGAGTGCCTTTACCTGAAATAGTATTAATTGCATTGCTTACGTTTATCTTCTCGGCAGCTGTAAGATTTCTTGGTGCACGTGAAGGTCGGTTTAGTTCCTGATGAATAGGTGGAAATGATTGTCTCCTGGTCTTTTCTGCATTGATGTCAAACAGTTGTAACAAAAAAAACACAACAAAAAACAGAAATAATAACCTTCTCATGGCATCCTCCTTATTTAAGGTTATATTAGAATTTCATTTAAAAAAAAATGAACTACCAGATTGAAATAAAAAACGATCCATAAAACTGTCAAATTAAATGTAACTATATCTGATAAAATATTATATAAGAAATCAATGAATATAGTTCATCAAGCATTTCTGCAGTATATTTGGTGGAAAAAAGTTTTTTTTACAATTCTCAAATTATAGTATAGATATGAATATTCAGATTCTGAAGAGCATTTTTATTATGGCGCAAGACTGTTTACACTAGGGAGAGTTCATTTACATTTGAAGTAAATAAATTGACATATAAGCATTTAATAAAAATTTCGTACATAAAACAACATAAAAACGAGATAACTTATAGTTATCTATCGGAGGACAAATGAGAAAAAAATGGTTTGCTTTGGGATGTTTGACTTCAATACTGATACTGTTTGGATCGATTTTTTTAATATCCAGAAGTGTTGGAAAACTGATGAATAAAGAAAAAGGGAAAATTGACCCTAATTCTTATCTTTTTCTGAATATTTCAGGACAAATTCCTGAGTATAGTGTACTCACCGATGATTTCTTTGGTGAAACTCAATTAACTGCCCACGACATAATTCAGAGAATAAAAAGGGCTGCTTATGATGATAATATCCGTGGAATAGTAATTGAGGCAAAAGGAACACTTGTTGGGTTTTCTACTGCAAACGAAATCTGTTTGGCTATTGAAGATTTTAAGCGAATTTCCGCAAAACCAGTCTATTCTTATATAGAATATGCCGGCAATAAGGATTATCTCTTGAGTTCTGTAGCTGATAAAATTTATCTGAATCCGGCTTTGTCCTCAGGGATATTACTTACAGGAATAGGCTCTAACTGGTTGTTCTATAAAGAGATGCTTGAAAAAATCGGGGTAGAAGCAATTGTAGTTCAATCCGGTAAATATAAGGGTGCTGGTGAAATGTTTTCTGAAACTCAGATGTCAGAACCTTTGAAAGAGAGTTTAACAGCCCTGTATTCCTCTATTTATGATACTTTCATTGAAAATTTGGCAAAGAACAGATCTCTCTCAATAGACAAGATCAAGTGGATTTTTGAAGAAAGAGATGATATTTTTGTAAATGGTCAGAAGGCAATTGAATATGGACTGGTTGATGAGCTGGCTTATAAGGAAGATATCTGGAGAAATCTCAATATAAAAAAAGATCAACTACTGGCGATAAAGAAATATGCACCGTTTAATACAGTTCCCCGTGGTTCTGAAATTGCAGTAGTATATGCACAGGGAAATATTTCCACCAAAAGAAATGAGTTCGATTTCAATGTGATTTCTGCCAGTGATATGGCTAAAACTCTGGATGAAATTGAGAAGAATCAAAAAATTGCTGCTGTAGTTATTAGAGTCAACAGCCCTGGTGGAAGTGCTCTGGAATCAGATATAATTCTGGATAGAATAAGAAAACTGAAAGAGAAGAAAAGAGTTGTAATTTCCATGGGAGATGTTGCGGCTTCAGGGGGTTACTACATATCTTGTGATTCTGATTATATTTTTGTGGATCCATACACGATTACAGGTTCAATCGGTGTGATTTCAATGATCCCGAATTTCAGCAAATTATCTGACAAAGTCGGTTTGCATTCGGATGGAGTAACTTTTGGCAAGTACTCAAATTTCTTGAATCCCTGGCAGAAAGCAAATCCTGAAGAAATAGATAAAATGCAGAAATTCTCCACAGAAATCTACAATGAATTTAAATCTCGGGTTGCTAACGGTAGAGAACTGGAAACTGAATATGTTGAGAAAATTGCTCAGGGTAGAGTTTGGAGTGCCAATGATGCTGTTAATATTAAACTGGCAGATCAAGTAGGAACCCTATCAGCTGCAATAGAAAAGGCAGCTCAGCTGTCAAATCAACTAGAATACTCAGTTAGTTTTTATCCGACTCAAAAGAAGTTTATTGAACTGTTATTGAAAGAGAGATTCAACCTGGAAACAATGACTACAAAATATGTTAAGGAAAAAACTGAATTTCTCGGAATGAGTGAAGCTATTGAATTACTGGAATTAATCAATAATGATCCTACATTGATGCTGACTCCTGTAAAGCTTCAGCCATAGAATCAAAATTATTCAGTTAGATATAAAGCGGAGGAATTTTTCTCCGCTTTTTTTCGTTACAAAACTTTACAACAGAAAATATACAATTCAGGTTTTTTTTTATCTTGTAATAATTTCAGCTTTTTTTTTACTGCCCTAAAAATAAATTGCTAGAGATTATTTGAAAGCATTGAATTCCAAATAAAGAAATTCCTGCTTTCAAATAGTGTCTGAAATCAAAAAAGGAGCTCTTATGAAAATCGAGAAAAACAAGGTAGTAAGTTTTCATTATGTCTTAAAAAACAATGAAGGTGAAGTGATTGATAGTTCTGAAAATCATGAACCCTTGGTTTATATTCAAGGTTCTGGCGGAATAATTGCTGGTTTGGAAGAAGCTATGGAAGGGAAAAAAATCGGAGATAAATTTGATGTTGTTATTCCTCCCGATAAGGCCTATGGATTGTATGATGATGAGTTGTTGCAAACTATTCCTTTATCAAGTTTTGAAGATCCTGCCGATGTTGAAGAGGGAATTCAGTTTCAGGTTGATACTGGTGATGGAATAAGAATAGCTACTGTTACCGAAGTTCACGACGATGAGGTGATAATAGATTTCAATCATCCATTGTCGGGAGAAACCTTATATTTTGACATTGATGTTCAGGAGATAAGAGAAGCTACTGAAGAAGAGCTGGAACACGGTCATGTTCACACTCATGAATGTTGTCATTAATCTTGGGCTGCTTTGCAGCCTTTTTTTTATTTGCTTATAAGGAGATGATTAATTGATGAAATTAATCTGTCATGCAAAATCTTGTTTGAAGTTTAATTTCAGTAAGTTAAAAGAAAGTACAGGGAGGATTCAATGAGCTTTTTACTATTTTTTGTGATATCAGTTGTTGCATTGCTAGTATTTATCTTTGCTAAGCTTCCTAAAGCAAAGAAAGTCGGACTAACTGTGTTTGTAATTTTTCTGTTATTTGCCCTGAAAGAAACAATCACGATTGTTCCTGCCGGTCACGTAGGGGTTGTGGATGTTTTTGGTAAAGTACAAGACAAAGAACTCAAGGCAGGATTGAATTTCCGCAATCCACTGGCTAAGGTTATTCTGTTCTCGGTAAAAACCCAGGAAGTTAAAGAGGTAATGAATGTACCTTCTCAGGAAGGTCTGATTGTAGGATTGGAGATTAGTATTCTATACCGACTCGATAGCCAAAAAGCTTCAGAAATTTACAATAATGTTGGAATCAATTATCCTGAAGTTGTGCTGATTCCTCATTTTCGCTCTGTCAGTCGGACGGTAACTTCTTCATTTGAGGCAAAAGCTCTGTATACTTCAGAAAGAGAATTGCTAATTCAAACAATTCAGCAAAAACTAGAGGAGATAGTAAATCAACGAGGTATTGTTATCGAATCGACTCCGCTAAGAAGCATCGTATTGCCATCACGATTGACTCAGGCAATTGAACAGAAACTTGAAGCCGAACAGGAAAGCCAGAGAATGGAATTCATACTCTTAAAAGAGCAGAAAGAAGCTGAAAGAAAGAGAATTGAAGCACAAGGAATAGCAGATTTTCAGCTAATTGTCACTAAAGGAATAAGCAAAGAACTACTTAAATGGAAAGGAATTGAAGCAACCGAAAAACTTGCTTCTTCAGCTAACACGAAAATTGTTGTGATTGGAGGAGAAGATGGTCTTCCGATAATCATGAATGCTGATGCAAAATAGCAATTTTGTCTGAAATTACTGATTATACAATTAAGATAAATATTAAACAATCTGGGGGGGGCAATTATTTTATTGAGTGGTAAGTCGTTGTCTATCAACAAGTTATGGTCGGGATGACTGGACTTGAACCAGCGACCTTTCGGTCCCGAACCGAACGCGCTACCTGACTGCGCTACATCCCGCTTGAGGCAGGAAATTTTTCACAGTTTTGTTGTCAATCAGAATTTATGACCACTACCATGAATTGTAAACCGTTTAGTAAAAGCAACCGACTCAGTATTGTCAATTGAATCGGTTGCTTTTAATTTGTTGAGTCTGTTGAAAATTATGTCAAGCTCTCGGACTCTATTACTTTAGCAGAACCATTGGTTTGACTCTGCTGTAATTTTTCAATTCCAGCTTGTAGAGATAAATTCCACTTGAGACAGCTTTTCCTTCTGAATCAGTTCCATTCCAGACAGCCTGATGATTACCTCTTTTTAAAAATGAATTTACAAGCGTTTTAACGCTTTGTCCCTTTATATTATATATTTCAAGTGTAACAGATTGTGATTCACTGATAGAGAAATCAATTTTTGTTTCAGAGGCATGATTCCTTCCGGAATTCCCTGTAGGAGCCGACATGAAGAAGGGATTTGGATAGTTATCGGATAATTGGTTTGCAAAAACGATTCCATTTGAATTGTCTGTTGATGAATAGTAAATGTATACAGTATCGGATGCATCAGATTCAACACCGTCATATACAGAAGTCAGATAATAAGAATAGTCCTGATTGTTCTGAACTTCCAAATCAGTGTAATTAAGCTGGGTTGGATTTGAAATATAAGTTAGCAGCGAATTGTCTCTGTAAATGTTGTATCCTGACAACAATCTTAAATCTCCTCTTGATAATCTGTTTTTCCTGGAAGAATTTCTGGTTAATTCAGGGGTTGGAGTAGCGGGATCAAAGTTGCTTAAATGACCAATTATGCACCAATTACCATTCCAGTTAGGACTATTAGACAATGATATCCAATTACCAGCTAATTTCAACATATCGCCCTTCCAGGGGATTGATTCTGAGGAATCAAGTGAAGCCGGATATCCACCTTGTGCATCAAATTCATAGCCAAACCATAACTCCTGACTGGAATTTATCTGAACAGGATTTTGTAATTCAATTTTGTTCCAATCATATACCGTAAAGTTTTCTACGGTTTGGCTCATTATCAATTCTCCTTCAGAAATGTCGCCTTCAGCAACATGTCCTCCCCTCCACACTTTTAAAGTATACTCACAGTTTTCGGAAGTGGGATAGAACGTAATAGCATGTAAATACATTTCATTATATGAACTTAAATCTTCTATTTCGAAGCGGACTGATGTCTGTAAATGAATAGTGCCACCCGTACCAAAAGAATCTGAGTAGTCACTGTTACTCCATGTTATAACATTCTGCGCATCAGAGGGATAATCCCAGCTCAGCAGTATCCCTTCTGATTGAGATTGAGCAGAAACATTCTGTGGTGGTAAGCAAAGATTCTCAGAAGCTGAAGCTTCTACAGTCAGAACAATATCGTTTCCTGAGTTATTGTCAAAAGAGAATGTTCCGTCATAATTACCGATTTCTTCCGGTGAAAAAGCTACTCTGTATGAGTTAGTGGATTGAGGCGGAACTGAGAAGATAAAACTATTTCTGGATGAGCGATTATTGTTAGGATAATCTATATTGTTTCTAGTTCTATTTGATCCGTTATTTTCCGAAAATTGAAACATTTCTTCGTGATCTATGCTGCCACTAAGGAAAATTTGTCCTGTATTGCTGATCTGAAAATCTAAATAACTTGAAGTTCCGACAGGAATAGTTCCAAAATCAAATGCAGAAACATTTATTCCTATCTCGGGATAGAGGGGGGTCAGTTCAGGGAAAGTGATACAATCTATCCAGACGCAGTCATCATCTGAACTTACATCTTCGTCTTTTTGATATATCCAGGTAAATGTTCTATTGCCAGCTGAAACTTGATAAGAACTTTCCGACCAAGCTAAATTTCCACTCCAAATACCCATTTCTACATCATCAATTAAGAATATTAGTTTATCATGATAATTTTGGGTAGATAATTTCTTCCAAAAAGATATTTCACCATTCTGTGCAATTGGCAAAGTTAAAGAAAGGATTGATTGCTGATTGTGGGAAATGTCTCCACTTCTTGCCGAAAATAGTCCATCGTGATAATGCTGATTAGTGGTAGTCCAGAAGTTGTTTCCTGAGTGTTCCCATTGACAAGAAATAAAACTGTCAGATTCAAAGCTTTCACGTAGATTTCCAATTACTGAAGATCTGTCAAAAATGTAGTTAAGAGAGTCTGAAGTAAGGTTTAGACTGAGGACAAAATCTTGATCGTAAGCTGCGGATTGACTGATTTCCAAACTATAAATCAGCTGAGTGGGTTGATGAGCAGGGATCTGATTAATGTATAAATTTGGATTTTCGATTAAAACGAAATCATTGTTGCTTGATAACGTGCTGTTGATTTCTGAGATATCACTATTCCCATCATTATAGACTGTTATTATAATATCCAAAATTTCTCCGCTGTCAGGAATTCCATTTCCATTTCCGGAAGAGAAATCAAGAAAAGCAGATTGAGTAATTTTGAGATCAGGTGCATTGGCTATGTAGGAAAAGTTAGATTGCCAGTTATCATTGTTATCCGAGATGTTTAAATTGAAAATGATTTCCTGTTGATCGGGAATAAAGGGAGAAATATAAACTTGGAAGGCATTTTGTAAAAGAAGAGTTTCACCAGGAAGTATATTGTCCCAATTGTTAACATTTTCAATAATTGTTACAAAATTATTGTCTGATGACAGTTCTGCTGTTATGTTTTCAGCTGTTTGACTTCCGAAATTTTTCAATTCAACATTGAACAAAATTTCTTCATTATAATCAATCTGATTGTTGTCGTTGTCATCGGTAAATTCAACATCATTCAGAATTACATAAGGTCCCTGAGATGCTGTGAGTTCGATTGAGGCTATATAAGGAACAGAGTTATCGGCAGTAATGGTTAGTAAAAGTTCACCTAACTGGGAGATAGGTGGGAAATGAAGGACAGCTATTCCGCTGTTGATATCCTGAACTGCTAAAATTTCATTATCAAATGTCAGACTTGCTGTACCATCTGACACATTTGTCATGACCAGCATGCTGGCTTCTCCCATGCTGATGTTTTCTTGATGTTCTGCAGTAATTTGAAGAGGAACGGAAGTTCTTATTTTCATAGAAGGATCACCAAAATATTGAAATTGCTCCATTGTTGTAGTTCGGGTTATATCGTCAGGGAAATAAGTCATATAATAGAGTTTACCGTAATTCATAACATTGCCAAGAGTAAGAATTGTTTCTGAAGGTGGATATTGAACATTGCACCATGCAAGGAATCCATTCCATATAGCATTTGACCAACCCCAGACCAGTCTGTCATTATGACCGGAATAGCTAACTCTCGTTGAACCAAAAACACCTATACTTCCACCGGAGTTATGTCTGAACCAGCTTTCAACGAAACATTCTGATGACATATCTGTGTTATTCGAAGGAGAATCTGTTTCATTATCGAACCACCCGGTCTGGCAGTTGATTGACCACACTATTGGTCTTAGTTCACCATTATTAAGATTGAAGACATTATCTGAATCAAAGTCAGGCTCTCCCCATCCGTGCCGGCTGCCATGATCACGGTGAAGCAAAAAAAATCTTCCATTGTTTAAAGCATTGTCAAGGTGAAAGGAGTTACCATCCCAGGGAAAGAGAGGTTTTTGTATTTCGTCAGGAATCATTTCCATTGGAATGTCATTTTCGAAAACTGCCCAGTTTTGTTCGTTCCAGTAAGTGGGAAAAATTTCTTCATTGTTGTACCCATTGTAAGTTGCATATACTCTTTCCGGATTGTATCCCTGAAGTAAAAGATAGTTTCTTAAGTCTTCACTGGTTTTGGAAAATCTTCTATCTGCTATCTGATCAGGAGGGTAATCTTCTGAACCATCCTGAAATGCTGCAGCCATAAGTGGAGTTTGATAAAATGATGCTTGCTGAGGTGGATTCATTTCATACCTGATGATTCTAGCAATAACGCTGTCTGCCTGCGCTTCTGTTTCAACTGAAATTCTGCCGTAAAGAAAGTCTGCAATGTAGTCAGGTGGATTGTTTATGTCTGCATAATGAAGATCTGAACCTGTCATGCCTTCATTGTAGGGATGATAATTAACATATTTGGTTGGCACAAATTCAGCGTCTCCCAAAAAAAGTAGATAATCAGGTACATTGTTCCAGTTATAATACGCATAATCAATGTAGTTTTCGATTTCCTGCGAACTGCTTCCAGTTTCTTCAGTGGTTGCAATCATTGTTTCAAAGCCTAATTGCTTTTTCCAGTCAGAAAGCGTTTGGGCAGAATTGAGAAATGACGAATGAGTAATAATCAGATAATCACAGCCTGGATCTCGATGACGATTTTTTTCACTGAGATATCGTATTTCTGCTTGAGTGTCTGCGATCTCCTTACCATTGATGGCAGTTGATTTTAGGAGAGCCTCAAATTCTACACTTTTGCGACTCAAACTGATAGGAGATGTTGTTCCCAAAAAGTTTACCTGTACTGTAACATCGTGATAAATGTCCAATTGCCGGGTTACTGGATTATACTGAAATGGAAATACCCAAAGAATTGCCATCTGATAGTCTCGCATACCTGCGGTTCTTTCTAATTTGTACTTCTTCCCTGGATAGTAAGTGTTTTCAGAGTATATGTCTTTGTTCAGATAAAATTCAGGCTCTTTTGAACCAATAGCGTCAGGTGAAGGATGCTGTCGTGGAGAAATCTTTAAGTTGTCAATAGTTTCAACAGAAGTGTAGCTGAATGAAACACTAGGTTTTTTATCGTTTGGGATTGCAATCCATACAGCGAAAGCTGGCAGATCTGGTGAACCAGGTTCTAATGAAGAACTTCCTCTGAACAATATTTGATCATATTCTGTTTCATTTAATCGAACAGGCATTATTTCGTAGGAATTTGTGTTTAAGGATAGATTGAGATTATTCTCATTGCTATTCACAATTTCAAAATTAATAGCAAAAGATGAGCTGAAAAAAATGAGCATGATTAGTGTAACATACTTGTACATGATTGACTCCATTGTTTTTAATTTTAACTGCTTAAAACAAATTTTGAAGATAGTCAGTCAAGTTAAAATGTCCTGCTGGCATAACAATTTTTTTATGTTAAAGATTTCGGAAGACAAGTTGAATTCTCGAAACTTATTTTTTTGAAGAATAGATTGATTTGAAATTATGATACTTAAATCTGCAATACCTATAGGTTAGAGATTTTTTTTAATAATTATCATAATAAAACGAAGCAAAGAATTTAAAAGAGAAAAGTACTGTAAAATGAAGTGTATCAATAGGATAAATATTATATGGTGATTATTTCTGTTAACAAAAATCTTAAAAAAGACTGGAATATATTTACTAAAGCCTTGTTAAATCAACAAAAAAACGTTTTTTTGGTTGACAAAAAAATGACAAATGTTTTTAAAAAACCCATAAAGTATTGGAGGAAAATATGAGTAGAGAAGAATTGATTACTAAGATTGCAGAGAATGCAGAAATTTCTAAGAAATCTGCAACTCAGGCTTTGAACGCTGTTATCGAAGGAATTATGGGAGCTTTGGAAAAAGGCGACAAGGTAACTTTAGTTGGCTTCGGAACTTTCCAGGTTAGTGAGAGAAAAGCAAGACAGGGTGTAAATCCTCAAACTAAACAAAAACTTACTATTCCGGCAAGAAAAGTTCCTGTATTCAAAGCAGGTAAAAAGCTCAAAGACGCTGTTAAGTAGTTATTTCAATTCCCCAAAAAGCAAGAGATTTTTCTCTTGCTTTTTTATTCTTTACCTAACAGAGATATTAGCTACTCTGCATCAGACTTGCCAATACTCCCTTCAAGTCTTTTTATAATACACAAATTTTAAAGAAAAAAATAGAGAGGTATAAATGAGATTCAGAATAGAAAAAAGTGACATAATACAGAGAATTCAACTTCTGTCTTTAGTAGTCCCAACTAAAAACACAATGCCAATTCTGACTAATTACAGAGTTGAAGCTGATGAAGCCGAAAATAGAATAGTAATTACTGTTACCGATTTGGAACTGACAGTTATAGAAAGCTTTAGTGCAAATGTTTTTGAAAGCGGGATTACTCTTGTTCCGGCAAAAGAATTTAATGAAATCGTGAATGCAATGCCAGATGGCGTAATTACAGTCGAAGAAATTGAAGAGGTGATATCAATTCATTGTGGAGAGGTAAGATTCAATATAAAATCAGCAGAAGAACATCTTTTCCCGATTACTCCCTCAAATATGGATTTGGATACTATTGATATTGATGCACAAATTTTCCAAAGAATGGTAAAGAATACTCATTTTTCTGTAGCACAGGAATCTAATCGTCCGGTTTTCAGAGGAATAGTGTGGAGAATTACACCCGAGTTTCAACTTATGGCTTCATCTGATGGAAAAAGGATATCTGAGACGAAAATTGAGAAAGGCATTCAACTTGAAGAAGAGTTTGAAATAATACTTTTCCCGAAAGCGTTCCTGTTTGTATCTAAAATTATTAATGAATCAGAAAACACCATAAAAGTAAAATTGATAAACAATAAAGCTGTGTTCTTCTATAAAGATTATGTAGTAATTGCCAATTCTATCGGAAACAGATATCCAAGATATGACAAGGCATTTCAGTTAGTAAATGAGAATGTCCTGAGAATAAATCGGCAGGATTTGCTAAATGCAGTTAAGAGAGTTTCACTCCTACTGAATGATGATATCCCAAGGATAAAAATGGAAATTGACAATTCACAGATTACTATAATTTCAATGAACAGGGAAATGGGAGATGGAAAAGAAGTTTTGAAAACCTTCAACTATAGTGGTGAACCAGTTCAATTAGCCTTAAATCATCGTTTTATACTTTCAGTTCTTGCTGTCTTGGAATCAGATGAAATTCTTGTTTATCCTGGGACAGGTAAGTCAGCAGTTATTTTAGAGAATAGCGAAGATGTAACTCAATACAAATCCAGATTTGTCCTGATGCCTTTGTCTGTCTCCTAATCAGTAAGAATCTCAGAGAAACTGCTGTGATTATTACAGAACTTAAGTTGCACAATTATAGAAATTTTGCAGATACGAGTTTTGTTTTCAGCAGAAGTGGAGCAATAATTTACGGACCAAATGGAGTAGGTAAGACAAATCTTTTGGAGTCAATATGTTATTTTGCTGTGGGAAAATCATTCCGCAATTCTAATGATGCAGATCTGATTAAATTTGGAGAAACATATTTCAATATAAGATGTTCTTGTATCATAAAAGATACTGAGCATGATTTTTTCTCAGCTTTCACAGATTTTCGGAAGCAATTTAAAATTGATGGAATAATTATAAAGAAAATCAGCGAATTATACAATTTTCTGAAAGTGATTTATTTCTCACCTGATGACATTTTGATGGTAGAAGGCTCACCGGTTTACAGAAGAAGCTTTTTAGACTTATCTGTTTCTCAGTACAACGCAGAGTATCTTGTCCATCTAAAACGGTATTTCCAGATTCTAAAACAAAGAAATGCATTGCTGAAAGATGAATTTGACAAAGATACAAAAGAGGCATGGGATTTTGAATTTGCAAAGGCATGTTACGAAATAATCAATTGTAGATTAAAATACCTGGAGAAGCTTCAGAAACACATCATCGACATATATTGCAAAATTTCAGATAGCAGAGAACAGTTCTCAATGAAATATATATCACATTTGAAAATAGATCAAACCAAAGAAAATTTCTGTTCCAAACTATTTAAACACCTGAGAACTATTGAAGAGAGAGAGAAGAGATACCAGAGAACTCTTATAGGACCTCATCTCGACGATATCGATTTATTACTTGATAACAAATCAGCCAGGAATTTTGCTTCACACGGACAACAAAGATCAATTGCAATTTCCATGAAGTTAGCTCAATCTAGTTTGCTAAAAGATGAAAATTTATGTTTCCCAGTGTTATTGTTTGATGATGTTTTCTCAGATTTAGATGTCGAAAGATCAACAGAGATCTTCAAAATGTTAACCGGAGAGCACCAAATCCTGATTGCAACTCCAAACGCGTCTATACCAAATTATCTTGATCTGGAGACAATCGAGATAAAAAAAGAGATAGTATGAAAATAGATAAGAGAATCTTTGGCTGGATGATGTATGATTTTGCTAATTCATCATTTACAACTATCATCGTTACAGTAGTTTACAGTGTTTATTTCAAAGATATAGTTGTTGGTAAGCTTGCAGATGGTACAATGTTGTGGAGTCTGGCAATCAGTTTATCAATGTTGCTGGTTGCTTTGACCGCTCCCGTATTTGGGGCAGTTGCTGATTATTCCAGATCAAAAAAGAAATTCCTGTTTATCAATACATACCTCACAATAATTTTTACCTCACTGCTCTATTTTGTTCAATACGGGGATATTGTCAGGGGGATGTTTCTTTTCATAGTTGCAAATTTTGCATTTAACAGTGCTAATGTCTTTTATAATGCATTTTTGCCTGAGATTACAAACAGGGAGAATCTAGGTAAAGTATCAGGTTGGGGTTGGGCGATAGGTTATGCAGGTGGACTATTATCTCTACTTATTTCTTTGCCTCTTGTACACAATGCAGTCAGATGGATTTTTCCTTCGGTAGCACTCTTTTTTGCAGTTTTTTCTATCTTTACATTTTTCTGGGTTAAGGAGATAAAGAAAGAATCACAAAGAACTAACTACTTCAAGACTGCTTACAAAAGGATTAAGTATTCATATCTAAATATCAGAAAGATAAACGAGCTTAAAAAGTTTATTCTTAGTTACTTTGTGTATAATGACGCAATTGTGACAATAATTTCTTTCGGGGCAATTTTCGGCGCCAGCGAATTTGGTATGTCTGCCAAGGATTTGTTGGTTTATTTCATAATTATGCAGTTTAGTTCTATGATTGGTTCTTTATACTTTGGCAATCTTGCAGACAAAATTGGAACTAAAAAAACCATTTCTATAACCCTCTATATCTGGCTTGCTGTAGTAATCTGGGCTTTTATCTGTCGCAATGAAACTGAGTTTTATGGAGTAGGGATATTGGCAGGAATAGCTATGGGATCAAGTCAATCCTGCAGCAGAACAATGCTGGCTCTTTTAACACCTGAATCCAAGAAAACAGAATTTTTTGGATTCTATGCATTTTCGGGGAAATTAGCAGCTATAATAGGTCCAGTCGTTTATGGTCTGATTAGATATATTACATCTTCACACAGAGTGGCAATTCTTTCAATAGCAGTGTTTTTAGTTGCAGGGTTAATTCTGATTAGCAGAGTCAATGAGGAAAGAGGAATTAAAGAGTCTACGGACTGGATAGATTGAAATTATTGTGTATGAAATAAAGGTATTTTATATAGAACTTGACTTTTGAACGGTTAAAATATTTTTGTAATGATTCATTAGAAAACCAGAGTTAGAGGGAGGGAAGATGAGATTTTTAATGGTATCACTCGTTGTATCACTTGTTTTTGTAATTACATCCTGTTCTGAGACAAAAGAACGAGTTGATTTTGTCAATCAGGTACTGGAGTTAAAAACTGACTCGGAAAATCTCTTTCAACATCAACAAACTCAGGCTTTTCTGAGTAGTAAAGATATTGTTTTCAGCTTCCCCTATCTCAATCAACAAACGCGCAACTCCTTTTATGACTACTGTGGAACTTACATATTTCAAACAGACAGTCTTCAATGGAATAAAGTCTCTGATTCTCCGGCAGACAGCATAATCGCCGACTTCATTTATAGCTACAATGGAGAAAAACAGGGGAAACTTATTTTTGATAATTATTCATCTCAAGAAAATATACAAACTCTCAGAGTAAGGTTTTTCATCAATGGCAGTATTATTCAGAATGAATCTATTGAGCTGTCTGCTAATGAAACGCCTCAAAATACCACAGGGACAGGTTTTTTTGCCGATTATAATTTTTCATTCACTTACAATCTGCAGAATTTTATTTTCGAAATTGCGGATAATAGTGATGAGGCTTCCGCCGTCAGAATAGAAGTGCTGGGAAATATTTTAAGTAGCAGTTCTCTTCCCGAACAGATTACTGCCTTCTATCAGGAAATGGAGTTTATATTCAGCAATATTAAACTTCCTACAGGGATAAATCAACCGGGAATAGCTAATTATTACAATGGTGAAGAAGTGGGTTTTATCAATTTTCAGAACAAGCAAATTGGTAAGATCATTTTTGAGGGAAATGCTTCTGATTGGAACTTTATAATCAGATACAACGATAATGATGAATACGAGATTCCACCGGCTGTTTTCGAACGCTGGTTTGAAAGGTTCTTTTATTAAAAAAACAAAAAAAAGGAGTAAAAAATGAAAAGAACAGCGATTATTTTAGTTACACTTGTCTTGATCAGCAGTATGTTTTTTGGTTGCAGCAAGTCATCATCTGCATCACAGGCACAAGTAGTTCAAGGTCAAATGAACAACATGATGAATGAAACCATGGAAGTTATGTCTACACCATCAGCACAGGTTTTAATGTACAGTAACATTATGACTTTTCCACTTATGGGTGGAGTTGGTATTGAGATTAAAGACATTGTAGATTTCCCTACCGAATTAGTTACCGCATTTCAGTTAAACAGAAATCTCAGAGAAGATTTTATCTGGGAAGAGTGGGTTGGTACATGGGAATATGATGATATCGACGAATGGGTGAGAACTCTCGATACTCCCACAGATCGTATCAGAATTCTGACTGATTATGTGGATTTGGAAACTGGTGAACCAGTTGCTTGTTATTTCGACATTTTGGAAATGCAGACTGATGAATTTGAAAACCTTACCAACTTTGCAATGGAGCTTTATGTAAATGAAGTAAAGGAAATGAATCTTGAAGTTGAAGCTGAATGGAATGAAGATGATATGATCAGCATGACAATGAATGGTTTTATGAATCCTTATACTCTTGCCCTCACTATGACTGATGATAATTTTATTTTTGAAATTAAAGAAGGGAATGCACTTGTCTACAAGATTACGTTAAACATGGAATTAATGTTGGTTTATGATGAGGAATGGGGTGAAGAAAATTGGGAACCTGTTATTACTTATGCTAAAATTGAATTTAGTAATATTGCTTTTGAATTGGAAAATTTTGACGAAGAACCTGCTGAGAATACAGATATTGGTAATTTCTATATGGATGGCGAGAAAGCTGGTGATATTATAGCTGGTGAAATCTATATAGACGAATTTGGTGAAGAAGCTCAGAAGATATATATCAGACTGGATAATGGCGAAATAGTAGAACTTGATGGATTCTTGTCATTTGTTTAGAAAGATTGACTATAAAGAGCCGGTTAATCCGGCTTTTTTATTTTAATAAACCTTAGGAGAAATAATGAGAAGGACAGTGATACTTTTTTCAATATTGACGATTTTATTGGTGATTGTCAGTTGTAGTAAAAGTAACTCTTCTACAGTGCCAGAGGCTGTAGAATCGATTTCAGTAACTTACCCTGAT
>JAQVBK010000260.1 GCA_028690365.1 Candidatus Cloacimonadota bacterium | reverse complement strand
CTGATGATGCTATTTTCGTATCCCTGCATGAAAGACATTGTAAAAATCGTTATCAAAACTCCGGAAATTACTACCAGGGCTGGGAAAAGAGAACGACTGCGATCACGAAAAATACCTTTTAAGATGAAAATCAGCACGATGCCCCCTTTATCTTACTTTTCCGCGAAGAGTTTCGACTGGTTTCATTTTTGATATGCTGGCAGTAGGCAGCCAACTGACAAAAGCAGTCAGGATGAATACAAAAAAAAGTGTTCCCAGTATTATATGCGCCGGATAACTGAAAAGAATAGGTTCGTTCATGCCAGTGAATCCGAATTCGTCAAAGCCTTCCGGCATACTGTAACCATAAACGGCATAATACCAGAAGAGCGGAAAACCAAAAATAAAAGCGAAAAAAATCGAGAAAATCATGTATAAAATTCCTTCTGTAGTGAAAATTGCAATAATTCCCTTTGGAGTCATGCCCAGAGCATTCAAAGTACCGATTTCCTTTCTTCTTTTAAAAAGTGCCAGTACTTGTGTGTCAAAAATGGCAATCATACCTAGAAATAGTAATAGAGCAAAAAGAATGTATTGCTGACCTGTTTCTGTTTTTTTGATAGCGTGAAGGTCTGCCATAAGTTGATTTGGAGTAAAGAAAATCCAGTTTTCAGCAGAGAAGTTCTCTGGTTGATTATCAACTACAATTTGAGTTGCGGAATTTGAAGTGCCTTTAATGGATTCAAGATTTGCGAGGTCAATCCAGATTTTTCCTGTATCAATTGAAGCTACAGGAGAATCCATGATGAACACTATTTCAAGATCAATTGCATTATAAGCACCATTGATATTTTTTAGCCTTACAGTGAAAACATCACCTTTTTGAAGTCGGGAGTTTTTTGCCATCAGCTTTCCGATGACAGCCGGAACATAGGGAGAATCTGCATCAATAAGAACAGATGTCGGAATCTTGAGAAAAGTTTGTTCTGACGGAATCCCACTTATAACTGCAGACATCATTCGACCATGAGGATAAATAACTGCCGGACTGATCAGAATCGGAACTGCCTGCAGTTGAGAGATCATTTTCTGTAAAACAGAGGGAATTTCAGAGTGGCTTTTTTCCCAACTGAAGGCATCAAAACGGTCATAGTCTTTCTGCTGATATCGTCCGTTGCCAATTTCCCATTCCCGCATCTGGTTTTCTGCCAGATTGAACCAACTGAAATACATCGCCTGCATCCAGATCATTCCGATAATTACTATCGCGAGAATAACCATGTTGATGAGACTGCGCCAACCGTTACCGACAATATTTCTAAACGCCAGTTTTAAGATCATCTCCCGCTACCTTTCCGTCATTCAAACGGATAATTCTTTTCATGAAGTTAATCACTTTTTGGTCATGAGTTGAGAAGATAAAAGTTGTGCCTAATTCATTATTAAGTGATTGCATAGTTTCTAAAATTTTCAGAGAATTTTCAGTGTCTAAGTTGGCAGTTGGTTCATCAGCCAAAACCAGTTGAGGTCGCTTAACCATAGCGCGCGCGATTGCTACCCGTTGGCATTGACCTCCTGACAGATGAGCCGGTTTTGAGTTTACCTTATCGGTCAAACCTACCCATTCCAGAGCATCCATAACCGCTTTTCTTCTTTCCTGAACTGTTTTTTTCAGGAGTAACAGGGGAAACTCAACATTCTCGAACACAGTATAAACAGGGAGGAGATTATAAGTCTGGAAGATAAAACCGATGTAAACTGAGCGTAGTCTGGCAGATTCTCTGGTTGTCAAAGCGGCGATATCGTATCCCAGAACACTAACTTTGCCGGCTGTAGGATTGTCCAGAGAACCGATTATATTGAGCAGAGTTGTTTTCCCGCTGCCACTGGGACCTACAATACCGGAGAATTCTCCTTCCATAAAATTCAATGAAATCTCTTTCAACGCCAGAAAACTGGTGTCCCCGGTGGGGAAAGATTTGCTCATGTTTTTAATTGAGATAAGTTCTTTCTTCATCTGACCTCTTTTATTTTCTTAAAAATTATAATTTATCTGCACTTTTATTTGATTTACACTCCCGTCTGATTTCCCGAATTGATGTGAATAAGACAGTTCCAGACTTAAGTAATCGTAAGTTCTTCTGAAAAGAATTGTCTGCAAGGGGAGCTTGTCTTTCCAGTCGTAATTACTTAGAATTACAATTTTATCCAGAAGATTGAGCGGATAATCCAGCATAAGAGAAGTTAAACTCCGCGAAAAATCCTGAATTCCCTCAATATCCCAATCAGAGTCTATTACAGAAAATTCACATAGAGCGTAAAGTCCGTTGCCCCATGCAAATGTGTAGTCAATCCCCACAGTACCAAATGATTGGAATCTATCTTCTAAGAAACCATTCTTTTCATAATAACTCAGGGAGTACTCTGTCCATAAGCCAAATTCAAAATCTAGACGAGTATCAAAACCAAAACGGTATTCATTAGATTCGCACCATTTTTCAGGGAGAATAACTGGCAAATCAGAATTATCAGGCATTTCGACCTTGCGAAAATCAAAAGATAAGGCAGTCTCTCCTCTTGATAAAGGATATTGTATTCTTCCACCGGTCTCAAGACTGTTTTTTTTAGAAGTCAGATATTCGTTTTCGCTTGGTTTTTTTTCAGCCAGAATCCCCCAAAGCCAGATATTTGCTCCATTGAGAAAATACTTACGGAATAGCACTGCATAGACTCCTTCGGTTTCTTCAGAGCTGTCTAGCGGATCAATGTAATCGAACCACTGTAAAGGGCGGTGAATCTGAGCAGAACCGAAATTTATCTGCTGCAGTCCCAGTTTGAGAGTAGTTGAGTGATTTCCCAGTCGCAGCCATGCTCTGTAAAGGTCAACCTCAACATCGTTTTCATTTTCAGTTACGCTAAAAAGGTCTTTCAACTCAGCTTTACCACTTACCTGACCAAAAATCTCAAAACTGCTTATCTGATAAATATCAATATCTAAATTGCTTAATAAGTCGACTTGAGCTTCAACTTTTACTCCTTCCGCAGTTAGGTCTTCATAACCCTGCAAAGTTAAACGATTGGAGAAATCCGGAGAAAAAGCAGATAGGCAGGAGAGAACCAGAACTGAGATTAAAACAATATACACACTCTTCTTAATCAACAGTTTCATCTTGATTCCTGCACAACAGACCATACACAAGAATATCGTTTATACTTGATGAGGAATTCATCGGAATAATACTCAATTAGAGTGGTTCTTGTTCGATTCAATTGTGTAAAAATTTTCGACAATGAGATATTAAATTTAAAATGACTGTGAAAGGTCTCGATACTTTCTTTGAGAATGTTTTTTATTATTTGGAGGAGAAGTTCATCTTTGTTGGAAAAATATTTGTCGAAAGTTACATTGCTTATTCCTGAGTCCAACATATTTCCTTCACTCTTATTCTGTTCAAGCCATGCTTGTAGAAAAGCATGATGGCTTTGAGTACCAATGTCTGTTGTTTTTCCGACAGCTTTTTAATTTTTCTGAATTCCATAGAGTTCCTTAACCTTAATGCTATAAGTTAACAGATGTGGTAGAGAATTTTTAAAAGAGTAAATTTGTCAACTGGTTGTTCAATAGCTTTTATATAAGTAAAACCTCCTGCTAAACAATTTGGCGCATTCATGATAACTCATTAATTAGCTTATAAGGGGAGAAAAAGTCTCATCCAAATAAAACAGCAGGAATTTTTCCTGCTGTTTGTTTCGAAACTGCTTCTCATTCTATTTCAGAAGAATCATCTTCCTGTAGAGGTTGCTTCCGCCGGAACTCAGTCTGTACAGGTAAACTCCACTGCTTACCCTGTTATTATTCATGTCTGTTCCATTCCAGTTTATGGTGTGTTCCCCCTTACCGTAACCGGAAACATCCCAGCTTTTAATTCTTTGACCTTTGAGATTGAAAATCTCCAAACTGCCGGAAGTTTGATTTGCCAGTTCAAATCTTATATTTGTGCTGGGATTAAAAGGATTGGGATAATTTGCGCCCAGACTAAAAATAAAGGGAAATTCCACTGTGTTGCTGTAGAACTGCTGTGACTTCTCGTTTTGGTTGATACTGTGCAGTCTGTATTTATAGCTTTTGTTCTTCTGAGCCGTATTATCAGTGTATGAATAGTTTGAACCTGAGATATTGTTCTCTGCAGGAATGAATTCATTGCTAAGCAATTCATAAGTATCTTCTTCAGCCAGACTCCTGAAAAGTCTGAAACCGCTCAATTCCAATTCAAATTCACTTTGCCAGCCAACAACTATTTTACCTTGCTTAACTTTGGCTGAAAAAGCTAAAATTTCAAGGTTGGGCAAGAAAACTTCAATCGGTCCGTGTAGGGTGACAATTCCGTCCCAACTAAGTCCGGCAATCCAGTAGAAATAGTTCTCACCGACAGAAACTGATTCATCGTTGAAAGAATAAGTGTGATCAGATTCAAGATTAAG
>JAQVBK010000259.1 GCA_028690365.1 Candidatus Cloacimonadota bacterium | reverse complement strand
AAAAACCTTGCTGGTTCGTTGAAAAATATAAAGACCATATACGTTCTAATCTACTGGTTGAAAATCCAGCCATTACAGACTCTCAAATATTCAAGATAAGAGATGAGATATTCAGGGAAATGAAGGAAGAGCTTGATAAAATTGATTTGAATTCTGAATCTTTTTTTTCGATAAATATTCCAACCGGTTCTGGAAAAACATTCCTTGCTTATTATTCTGCTCTTTATTTTGCTGACAAACTTAAAAACCTCTATGGGGATCAATCACGAGTTATATATTCTCTTCCTTATATGAGTATAATTGATCAAAACTACGATGAGTTAATAAACATTATCAAGTTCAACCAAGAAACTGATGAAGAACCGAAGGATACGGAGATATTAAAACACCATTCTCTTTCAGAAATAAAATATGAATCAGATGAGAAAGAATACAAAAATTATGACGCTAGATTTTGTTACGATAACTGGCAAAGCAAAATTATAACCACTACCTTTGTGCAGCTGTTTAATACTATATTCAAGGTTGGAGATAATTCCATAGTACACCGTTTTAATCGAATAGTAAATTCAATAATAATCCTTGACGAGATTCAGGCAGTGGATGAAAAGTACTATTCAATAATTCGCACCTTTTTTGAATTACTAGCAAAGAAATATAATGTTAAGTTTATTTTTGTGACTGCAACAATGCCTTTGCTGATTGGAACGCATGAACTGATACCAAAAAAGAAAGTTTATTTTGAGAGTCTTAACAGGATCAGGATTTGTAATCATATTAAAGAGGATGTATCAGTTAGTGATCTTAAAAGTATACTAATAAAAGATATCGAATGCCGAAAAGATAAAAGTTTCTTGATCGTGCTCAATACGATTAAATCATCAAAGGAAATATTTGAATTCCTTCAAATAAATACCTCGCGAAATTGCCTTTATCTATCAACTGAGATATATCCAAAAGCGAGACTTGAGAAAATCAATCTTATTAAGAATTGTCGCAAGAAAGATCCTACTAAAAAATTTGTAGTTGTCTCTACACAGTTGATAGAGGCTGGGGTTGATATTGATCTGGATGTTGTTTACAGAGATTTCTCTCCTTTAAGTTCGATAAATCAAACGGCAGGGAGAGCCAATAGAAATGGAGTGGGTGAAGACTCCAGTGAAGTTCATGTCTATAGACTAAAGGATGAAAAAGGTCGTTATTTTCACAATTACATATATCCAGCGTTTATAACCGATATTACTAGAGAAATTCTTGAAGGCAAAGAAATTGTCCAAGAAAAAGATATTTTTTCTCTTAATGAAACTTATACGGAAAAAATTACCCAAAAAGTTAGTCAAGATAAATCGAGTGAAATCCTTGAACATGTCAAAAATCTTGATTTTAAAAAACTACGAGACTCTTTTGAACTGATCAAGAACGAGTATGCCTTCAAGCGAGATATCGTTATCGAAGCCGATTCCGAATGTTCTCAAATTATTAAAGAAATCTCTGAACTTAAAATAGATAAATTATTAACTGAAAATAAATGGGAGTATAATTTTAAAGTTAAGAATCTATTTCGTCGCCTGAATCAATATAAAATCTCTATATATGAAAGTACTTATTCGTTAATATTTGACGATATTCTCAAGATAAATGGATTCGATACCGAATATCTTCCACTCAAGTCTGGTACCAGAGAGCTTTATTCAGCTAGTAAAGGTATAGTTTCAGAAGCAAAATCTATTGAAATTTTATGATATGGAGACTTGGTTTTGTATATAAACTACACTTGTCTACAGTATCCAGACGTCCGTCTGCATATGCGTGATGGTTCAAAGCTGAGAGGTTTCTTCGCAAAAAAATATTACTCTGAAGAGCTTATGCATAATCATAGAAAAGATCAGAACATTTACAGGTATCCCTTAGTCCAGTATAAAGTGATTGACGGTATACCCACGCTTCTAGGATTAGACGAGGGTTCAAATCTTATTTTGGATATCGGTATTTGTGAGGAAGAAATAAATATCGAAGGTGCTCGATTTTGTCTTGATAGAGCAGAGATAATTACTGAATCTACTTTCTTTGGCACTACTGATTGGATCAGTCAGTATGTTTTTAAAACGCCCTGGCTTGCTTTAAATCAGGAAAATATAATTAAGTATAACGCTGCAGACGAAATTGAGAAAGACGATTTATTAACAAAGATTTTAATTGGAAATTTGCTTTCAATGGCAAAATATCTGAACTTTAGGGTTGAAGACAAAATTAGAGTTAAGTTGAACGTCAAGCCAATGAAATTAAATTTTAAGGGCAAAATAATGGCCGGCTTTAAAGGCGAATTCAAATCCAACTTTAGTCTTCCTGATTATATTGGAGTTGGAAAATCTGTCTCTAGAGGATATGGTTCAATTATAAAAATGTAAGTGTGTGATGTCATGCAGCTTGTAATCAACACCCATGGTTCGTTTCTGAAAAAGCAAAACAACTGTTTTCTTGTAAAAGTTGACGACAAGACCTTCGAAGTTTCTGAAAAGAAAGTTGAAAGCATCTTAATTACAACATCTGCAACAATTACCACTGATGCGATCAAATTCGCAGTAGAAAACAATATCGATATCGTTTTTCTGGACAATTTTGGGGACCCATACGGGCGGGTCTGGCACTCAAAACTAGGGAGCACGACATATATAAGAAGAAGGCAGCTTGAAATTTCGGAAGAGCCGGAAGGGCTCAGGCTTGCAAAAAGCTGGATTGAGCAGAAGATCGATGACCAGATCCTTTTTTTGAAAGACCTCAAAAAGAATCGGCCGGACCAGAAGGATGAACTTGATAATTATCTCTCTGGAATGGAAGATATGAAAGCTCAGCTTGAAGTTCTTGAGGGGAAACTTGATGAAATGCGGGGAAAAATCATGGGCCTTGAGGGAATGGCATCGCGCAATTACTTTGGAGCTTTGAGTTTTCTTCTGCCTGATAAGTGGAAATTTTCAGGCAGAAGCCGGAACCCTGCAAAGGATGAATTCAATTGCCTTTTGAACTATGGATATGGGGTTTTGTATTCCAGGGTTGAAAAGGCGTGCATTATAGCCGGGCTTGACCCTTATGTGGGTTTTAATCACACTGATGATTATAATAAAAAGTCCTTTGTGTTTGACCTGATTGAAATGTACCGCATCTACATTGACAGGACAGTTTTCAACCTTTTCTCAAAAAAACAGGTTTCAGATACCTTTTTTGATGAGATCCCAAATGGTATGACTCTTAATAAAGAAGGTAAAGCTGTCCTTATCCAGGCTGTCAATGAAACTTTTGATAAAGATATAACTTACCGTGGCAGGAACATAAAGATTGGAAATACAATCCAGTTCGACTGTCACAGGATTGCAAATAGCCTGATTGGAAAATAATAATTTTACTTTTATAATTTTATGAAGCTAATAATGTAATGTCTGGTTAAAATAAGAGTAGAGGGAATAAGAGTAGAGGAAATGAGAGTAGGGGAAATAAGAACAGAGGAAATAAGAACAGAGGAAATAAGAACAGAGGAGATTGGGTTTGCTTGTCTGGGTAATATATGACATTACGGAAAACAGAGCCCGTCAGAAAGTTAGCGACCGCTGTAAAAACTATGGACTCTACAGAGTTCAGAAAAGTGTTTTTCTGGGGGACCTTAATTCGAATGATAGGGATTCTCTGGGAATTGAGTGCGAAGAATTGATTAACACTGATAGGGATTCTGTATACATTTTTCCTATGGATGACCAATCTTTTAAAAAGGTTCAGTTGATCGGTCAGGCTTTTGATAAAGAGCTTGTAAGCGATGAAATTATTACTAAATTCTTTTGAGTTTTTGAGGTTTATATGACGAGTTCTGAGTGTGCGGAAAATGAAGTACGGGCTGAAACCGGCGTTGAAAAAAATACCGACGTTGATAAAGATACAGAAGATGAGGGCGAGATGGCCGTTGAACCTGATTCTGATTCTGATTCTGATTCAGGAACGATAATACGTATTTCAGATGTGCTTGAGTACCTCTTCTGTTCTCGTTTCATTTATTATATGTATTGTCTTGATATCCCTCAGCACGAAGAGAAACGTTTCAAGGTGCTAAAAGGCCGTGAGGTTCACGAAACAAGGAAACTTACTAACAGGGATTATGTACGGAAAAAACTGAACTGCACAAGGAAGGAGAGCGAAGTTTTTATTGCTTCAAAACAGAACCATATAAAGGGAATTGTCGACGAGGTGCTGTTTCTTGAAGATGGGACCGCTGCCCCTCTTGAATACAAATTTGCTGAGTACAAAGACAAGATTTTTAAAACCTATAAATTCCAGCTGGTCTTGCAGGCACTTTTGATCCGTGAAAATTATAATGTTGAAGTCAACCGTGCATACATCTGTTTTACTCGCAGCAACAGCCTGGTCAAAGAAATGGAGATCAGTACCTCTGATTTCAAAAAAGCTGAAAAAATAATAGAAGAAATTCTC
>JAQVBK010000024.1 GCA_028690365.1 Candidatus Cloacimonadota bacterium | reverse complement strand
CGTTTCTCATCAGAGAGACTTTCCCATATTTTGTTTAATAACTCATTCGTATCTTCTGTAAAATCAACTCCTAAAATCTCTAACTTATCCTGTGTTCCCACATTACCCTCCTGTTACTGCTCTATTTCTTCTTATTTTTTCGTTTCTTTATTTTTCTCTTCGGAATTCTCAGTTGAGGTTTTTCTTCAATTTGTTTATTGTTTTTTTTGCTTTCTTTAATGCTCTCTTTTATGTATTTAAATATTTTGAATAACCCCATCACAAGAGCTATTAAAATGACAATAGTCATTGGTGAAGTTAAGAAATAGTACTTAACGAGAATCTCAGGTAAGCGCTTTTTAAATAGAAAATAAATAATTGATCTGATTATCTCAAATATGACTAATGTTATACAACCGCAACCGATATTTTCTTTATCTGACATTGATTCCTTTCGCCTTAATTAGTCTTTCATATTTCTAATCGCCTTTATCTTTTCGTAGGCTTCTGTTATTTCTTTAACTTTTTGATTTGCAAATTTTTCGTAATCGGGTGGTAGTTTGTGCTTATGTATTTTATCTGGGTGGTATTCTAAAATTAATCTTTTGTAATTTTTTTTTATAACTTCATCCGAATCTCCTTCATTGCTTTCAAGAATTGAATAATACCTCCTTATCTCATCTTCGTTCTCTATATATTGAGATTTTAAATCAGTATACACTCGTTCTGACAGGTTGATTATTTTTGAAACATCTCGGATTACTTTTTCCTTTTCCTTGGTTAAACCCCTCCCCTTACTTGCCAACTCAAATAGTAGATTGATAAGAAGCGTTGAAGCCTCTTCAGGTGGATTATAACTCCTGAACTCTTTTGCATAATCCAATATACTGATGGATGAATTTTTGGCAGTATTGAATTCTCTTTTAGCTTCTTTTTTCTGATCATCAGAAAGATCCAGATTGTCTATAAAATAACTAATTACTTCTATATGTTCCTTTAATACGACGCCATCGTGTTTAGATATCTTTGCTGACATTTTGATAAACAATAAAAGGGGAGTAATGTCGTCTTCCTCTTCATTTTCATCACTCCAGTCATCGGAATAATTAGATTCATTCTGCGTATTCTCTTCTCTTCTTTCAGAATTCTTCTCTATTTCCCTTAACCATATATTTGGCAATGGTACTGATGAAGGGCGTTTGAATTCTCGTGTCTCTCCAAAGAAACCTGATTCTTCAGCAATTACTGTTCCGTCAGCAGCTGTGTGTAATTTTACATATTTTTCACCTAAAAGTCCTGCTTTCATTAGTGTTGCTTTAAATTGTTCATTTGATGTGTTACATATCCAACCATTATTCTCATAGAAAGATATTGCTGTCTCTAAAACAGGATATTTTTCCTTAAGAAATAAAACTAAAACTTCCTTAAATAGGTCAGTCCAAAAACCCATGCCACCTCCCATTTCAACCAACTATTCTATTTTTGCTTACGTCCTTAAATAGATTTCATTCATTAATATTGTATTTACAACAGAGATTCCCAAATCTATTTTTGTTCTATCTGATCATGTCTAAAAATTGAATGACCAGATTCGTGATATATATAATAACATATTGATATATTTAATTATACACTCTATGAATTATTTTATTTTAAAAAATACCAATTCAGTTTTCTGTCAATTATAAAAATCACAACAAATCTTTTAATGAACTCTCTCTGTACTCAGACTTGCCGAATATCAATAATCGTCATCATCTCCTCCAAAAATCCCAGTCAGATAGGTACTCCATTGCTCCGCTGAAAGCATGTTCGCGATTTGAACCTGGAGACATGTAAAGTGGTTCACTTTGTAAGACAAAAAAAGAACCTGAATAAGGTGTATTATTTTTAGAAAGAAGAAAAGAGTTTTTAGAAAAAAACTTTTCCATGGCATTTATGCTCCAAAGATTAATGCATTCTTTCGCCGTTTAGAATGTGAAGAAGTTTCCCAAGTCTTTATTGCTTCTGTCGGTTGACGTATTCTCTTGTGTATACCTCTACATATTTGACTGTTCGCCAGAGTAGATAAATTATCTCTATTTTCGGTTTGTAGGTCCACTTGTTCGTATAACACATCTCGAGCTGTGTCATAGCCCGGAGTTGTTGAGGGCTTAGAGTTTTCTATCAGATACGTTTGCAGATCAGGACCGAAAAGATCCGGAGCAATTGTTTCAGCATATCAAAACGGAGAATATGGTTATCAAAGCAATTTCAAGATATTTTATTCCCCCCTCTGAGCTATCTTTTTCCTGCTGTGTTTAGTAGGCGAGCATTTGCCATACTTCTTTATTGATTTTGAGCTTGACGGATTTTTCGCATGCAATAATTGATTCCAAAAATATAAGGGGATTAACTTTTCTGAAGTCAGAGTTAGAATTGTTAGTATTGATTCTCAAAAAAATTGATTTCAAGATAATCGTTTTCTATGTATAATTTTTCCATAGAAAGGTTAACCTGAAATCGTACAAGTATATAAAAGAGAGGGTTGCGAGAACTTCTTTGGTGAGTTGCAGAACTTATATTTTTCTTGCATCATTTGGAATGCGTTTCTAACTTGAAGAAGCTCCGGAGAATTGAAAATGTATAATAGAGAAGCAATGAATGAACTCAAGAAATTGCTACTGAAGCAATTTCAAATTTAATTGATAAAATAATATTGTATGGTTCGCAAGCAGAAAATAGAGAAAATGAGTATTCGGATTATGATTTTTTGCTAATTCTTAGAGATAAATTAGATAAAACAATTGAAGATAATGTTTTAGATATTGCTTATGACATCATATTGAAATATGATATTCTTGCTGATTTGAAGTTTGTCCAAAAAGAAGAATTACAGAATATTCAAGGTTCTTTACCCTATATTCTATCTGCTTTAGCTCTTAGAACTAATCTTTTCGACTTGCATAAGATACTTAATATTGATATTTTAGCAAGTTGCAGGTTTTGTCTGCTTTGTTATATCAATATTTTGGATTGTTATTCTTTATCATAGAAACTAAATGATATCCTTTTCTGACGAGCTTATCAAATACAAAGGCAATCTTCTCGTAATTATTGTACAGATATCCCAGTATACTTTACTAAATCTGTACTTGTCATATTAAATAGAATCAGACTTTGCTTCTTCTTTGCTATATTTATTCTAATTTTTGAGTGAGAATCAGATTCGTATTTCTATGATTTCGAGTGAGTTAGGAGATTAAACTAATTTTATGTTGACATATTATCAACTTAACAATAGTGTGTACTCAATTCTATTAAAAAATACTAGTGGAATTTTTTGACTGAAGGAGGTGCAAATTGGATAAAGTTATGGAAGCAACCTGGAAATTCCGCAAAGAGTTGAATGCGGGGATTTCTTCACTTCTTCTGCTTAGTGTTATGGATCAGGCAGAAGAACCGCTTTACGGATATCTGATTGCAAAAATGATCAGTGAGAAAAGCGGAAACATCCCAATTATGAAACAAGGAGCTTTGTATCCCGTATTGCGTTCTCTGGCTGCTTTGGGTTTGCTTGATAGCCATGTTGATCCGTCAGTGAGTGGACCACCCCGTCGTTACTATTGGATTACAGAGGCAGGAAGGAAGGCATTAAAAGAGTGGAGAATCGTCTGGACAGAAGCCAGAGATTTTATCGAAATTATTCTGGGAGGAGAGAATGTGTAAAAATCTGAATGAATATCTAAAAAAACTAAAAAAAGAACTCAGTGGTTGTGACAAAGCCTTGATTCAGGATGCAGTCTCCGATGCAGAGGAATATCTCACAACAAGTCTGGAAACTATAAGAAGAAATAATCAGGATTTGGGCGAAGAAGAATCCTTCAAAATGGCAGAAGCAGATTTCGGATCACCTGATGAAATTGCTCAGGATTACAAAAAATATGAGAGCTATTCATCGTTCAGACAATCTAAAGAGACTGAATCAAGTAAAAAACCGTGGTGGCTTTTTCTAAAAATATTCGCCGATATACGAGCATGGGGAGCAATTCTTTACATGACAATTTCACTGCTAACCGGAATTATCTTCTTTACTTGGGTAGCTGCCGGACTATCTTTCTCACTGTCTTTGTTGATACTGATTATTGGTATCCCATTTGCCGGACTTTATTTGTTATCAATAAGAGGATTAGCACTACTGGAAGGTCGGATAGTAGAAGCGTTGCTTGGAGTTAGAATGCCAAGAAGAGGCGTGTTCATCAGTAATGAAAAGGGGCTGTGGAGTAAATTTAAAGAGCTGATATGTTCTGGAATAACCTGGAAGGTGCAGATATATATGATTCTGCAACTTGGTTTTGGGATCTTATACTTCACTTTGACGTGGGTTTTGTTTGCCTGGTCAATTGGAATGATATCAGTTCCAATTGTTTATCTCTTTATGCCGGAAAATGTTATGGCAGACATCAATCCAGAGTGGCTGAAAACGCTTTTACCTCTTTTTCCATTTGTAGGCTTTTTTCTAATGGCTGGTTTTTTACATTTAGCAAAATTAATCGGGCGTTTTCACGGCTGGTTTGCCAAGCTTATGCTAGTGCACATCTAAAAAGATCATTTACCAGAACTCACTTCTTTTCCAAAGAGGTGAGTTTTTATTATATATCATGAAAATTTGATAATATCAAAAAAAATGCATTACAAGTAACAATCATTTTCTATTTTCACAGAAATTACCTTATCTTATTTCTATTGTTAAGAAATGGAGGTTATATGAATAGCAGAATGAAAATTATTGTGACACTGTTTTTTCTGATCAGCTCTGTAATAATTTCAGCGCAAACGATAATATGGGAGGATTCCTTTGAAGGTCAAGATCATGACTGGTCACTGGATTCTAACTGGCAGATTGGCTGGGGAACTCTGGAGTTTTACTGGAATCCGCAAGCAACAGACTTTGACTTTTCTGCAATATCTCCGGTGATTAATCTTCCTCAAACCCCGCAGTATATCGAAATCAATCAATGGGTAAGCGGATATAGTGTGGTTAGTGAAACTGTAGAAATCTATTTGATTGCAGAAGAGCAGGAACATTTGCTTTGGACATACCAGATATCTCAGGGAAATTGGGGAGAATCGGGGGGAACTGTTCTCAATATTGATTTAAACGAGTTTGCATCACAACAAGTACAACTAAGATTCCGCTGTTATGGTGAAAATACTTATAATGTAAATAATTGGACAATCTATGATTATGCAATTTATGGACAATTTGACAATGACTTAGAGGCAGTTGAAGTTATTTCTCCTTTAAATCTGATAGAAAATCAAAATGAATTAATCAATGTGGTGGTAAAAAATTCTGGGATAAATTCTGTAGAAAATTTTACTGTGAGTTTGCTCACTGATCATACTGAAGTGTCTGCAAGTACTGTTATCAATACTGTCCTTTTGCCGGGCGAACAAATTACTGCCGAACTTTACTGGGTTCCTGACGAGACTCGGACTTTTATTCTGAATGGGAGGATTGATTTTGACGAGGATGATTTTATGGATAATAATATAACGCCTGATTTTGGTGCGACGGTGTATCAGGAAGAAGTTCCACAGATACTAATTTGGGATAACGATAATTTCTCATACACAACAGATGCAGAAACAGGTGCGCATGTTGGTTGTGAATACGGATTAATGAACTCTCTCCAGAAAATCAATTTTCAGTTTCAGGGCGAGAGAGAATTGCCCAGGATTCTGAGACATTATGACATCGTTTTTGTAACTCTTGGTTTGTATTGTGTCAGCTGAGGGATTACTCCTCCTGGAGCCGTGAGCTCTGTAGATCAGCAAATTTTGGTAGAATATCTTGAAGGGGGTGGATCACTCTATATTGAAGGAGCGGAAGTAGCATATAGTCTGTTAGGAACAGAATTGTTTTCCTATTTAAATGTCAATTATCTTGGTAATGGTGCTGCTCCCGCTGTTGAGGAATTGTACGGAGAAGAAGGAACATTCCTTCAAAACATGTATTTCAGTTTTCCTTATAATTCATATTCTGATTATATGCTAGATGAACTTGACACAGATACAGGAATAAATTTGATGACCTCACAAGATGGTATTAGCCGTGTAATTGCCTATAGTAATGAAAATTATCGGGTGATAACTTCATCTTTTGTGTTTGGTTCCTTAATAGATACTGAAAGTAGTACAAAAACTGATCTGATGATAAGATATCTGAATTACCTGGCAGATATTACAGTTGAAACAGATAATTCTGCAATTCCTGTTCCGGCAGGTTTATATCTGAAGAATTATCCAAATCCGTTTTCATCTTCAGGAACAGCAAGAAGTGCTGTAACTAAGTTTTCTTTTGAAATCAAAAATGGTCAGTGGACTGAATTGGTTGTATTCAACCTCAAAGGTCAACTGGTAAAAACTTTGTACAGCGGTAATCTTAACGCCGGCAAACACGAAATTGCCTGGGATGGAAAAGATGACAATAATCAAAACATCAGTAGCGGAGTTTATTTTTATCGTTTAAAATCAGGTGTTCATTCAGAGACAAAGAAAATGCTTTTATTGAAATAGATTTGCAGAGAGGACGGGACTGGTGTCTCAGCTGGTCTTCAAAACCAGTACTAGGCGGTTAACCCCGTCTAAGGCAGGTTCGATTCCTGCCCTCTCGGCCATTTTACAAAACCGGCGAAAGCCGGTTTTGTGATTTTAGCTGTTCTTTTATTGTATCTCAATTTCCATTTGTTCATTACATAAACGAAGAATAACATGCGTGAAATTTAAGGAAAGATGAAAGCTTGCAACAGAAAAGACTCAATATGTGTTTAGTAATGGAAGGAAAGCAATGTTTTATATGTTAACTTTCTTACTAAAATGTATACTAAAGCAAAAAACATGAGGCAATTTCATGAAAAAAAATATCTGCAGCATAATGATTATCTCACTCTTTATCATTTCTTGCGCTACAAAAGGATACCAAAACATAACAGATTATGACATAATAGAATTAGAGATTGTGAATTTATCTGAAGTTCAATATTGTAACGATTATTTTTTTATATTGGATAAGGAAGGAAGAAACATTATAAATATCTATGATTCAGATTTTGAAACCATAGATTCTTTCATAGAAAGAGGGCGAGGTCCATCAGAACTTATTGAACCAACAGATTTTATGATTTACTATGAGAAAATCTATATTTTAGATAAACAATCAAATTGTATAAAGGTATACAGTCTATTGGGAAAACATTTGGAAACAATATATTTAGAAGACATTATACAACCGAATTCATTTACTATAATCGATGACAATATTTATCTGACAAATATGGTGGTAAACAATGAATATCTGATTTCAGTATATAACATACACGGTAACAAAATTAGATCATTTGGGGACATTATTGATTCCGAAGATTTGTTCAAAAAAGTTGCTCAAAATGCTTCACTTATTGAAAAAGGAAATGACATGGTATACTCCTATTTTTTAAAACAAGCTTATATTTGTATTTATAACAAGGATGGATCGTTGTTTAAGAAAGTTGAATTACTGAAACTGCCATTTAAAACTGTTGATAAATACAAAGATGAAGAATTAGGTACATTTATTGTACAAGACATGAGCATACTAAATAATGAAACTTTTGTTTTGATAGGTGGGGGATTATTTGAAAACGAAGTTAATAGTTTATATCTTCTAAATGACATAAACAATGAGAAATACTTTCAAATTGAAAATCTTAAAGGACTATTAGGACTAGATAATAGCGATTTTTCTTTTTGTAACATTTTCCAAGATGATGATTTTATCTTTGTAACAGGTCCTAAATGGGGTAAAATTATTAAAATTAGTAAAAAAATAATATCCAAAGAATTAGGCAGGTAATTTTTCTATAAACTACAAAAAATAAACTCTCTCTATTCTTCAATCCTTCTCTTTACAATCATAATTTGCATTTTTATTATCTCTGATAATGTCTTGTCTTTTATGCTTTTTCAGCCAAATGAACCCAGACTTCAACATCTGATAATACGAATAACTACAATCTTTTCAGTAATTACCGGGGCATGTTAATCATCAGTAACCAACACACTGGGAATTAAGTCCTGTTTTTCATAGAGTCTCTTTCGTTTTGGGCTCACTATTTTAGTAAAAAAATGATGACAAAAACAAGGCAGAAAAAAAATTCGCAATAATTTCACAAGGAGTTCAATATGAGTATAGAAAAAGGAAAAGAAAATGAAGTAGAAGTTGGCAAGACATCCAACTTTATCTGGAATATTATTGAAAACGATATAGCAAACAATAAAAATGATGGAAAAGTTCTGACGAGATTTCCACCGGAGCCTAACGGCTATCTACACATAGGTCATGCCAAAGCCATCAGTCTTGATTTTGGCACAGCTCTCAGATACAATGGTAAGTGCAATCTACGCTTCGATGACACTAATCCCGACAAAGAAGATCCTGAATTTGAAGAAGCTATAAAGCGGGATGTCAAATGGCTGGGTTATGACTGGGAAGACAGATTGTTCTATGCTTCTGACTATTTTGAGAAAATCTATGAATATGCCATTAAACTGATAAAAGATGGTAAAGCTTATGTGGACGATTTGACTGCCGATGAAATCAGAGAATACAGAGGAACGCTGACTGAGCCGGGAAAGAATAGTCCCTGGAGAGAACGCACTGTGGAAGAGAATCTAGTTTTGTTTGAAAGAATGCGTAAAGGCGAATTTAAGGACGGAGAAAAAGTATTACGGGCGAAAATCGATATGGCATCTCCCAATATCAATCTACGCGATCCCGTTATGTATAGAATCAAGCGCGCCCATCACTACCGTAAAGGAGATGAATGGCTAATTTATCCAACTTACGATTTTACCCACGGACAATCAGACTCCATCGAAGGAATCACTCACTCACTATGCTATATCGGCATCGAAGATCATCGACCGCTCTATAACTGGTTCGTGGAAAATTTGGGAATTCATCATCCGCAGCAGATTGAATTTGCCAGACTAAATCTGAGCTATACCGTGCTCAGTAAGAGAAAACTACGTCGCTTAGTGGAAGAAGGTCACGTAAAAGATTGGGATGATCCGCGAATGCCGACTCTGGCAGGATTCCGTCGCAGAGGGTATACGCCTGAAGCTATCAGAGATTTTTGTGAGCGAATAGGTGTGGCAAAAAGGGAAAGCATTGTAGATTTAGCCTTGCTGGAACATTGCCTGAGAGAAGATCTTAACAAACGGGCTCCCCGTTACATGGCTGTTTTGAACCCGCTTAAAATGGTTATTACTAACTATCCGGATGATCTGGTGGAAGAAATTGAAGCCATCAATAATCCTGAAGATGAATCTCAGGGTAAAAGAATAGTACCTTTCTCTAAAATTGTCTACATAGAAAGAGAAGATTTCATGGAAGAACCGCCCAAAAAATTCTTCCGTCTCGCGCCCGGCAGAGAAGTTCGTCTGCGTTATGCTTATTATATAAAATGTACTGATGTTGTGAAAGATGAGAACGGCGAAATTACCGAAATCCATTGTACTCATGACCCTGAAACTAAAGGCGGCTGGTCGTCTGATGGCAGAAAAGTAAAGAGCACAATCCATTGGGTTGCTGAAAAGCAGATGAATAAAGCAGAAGTGCGTCTCTACGAAAACCTCTTTATCAATGAAGATCCGGAAGAAGTTGAAGGTGGCGGAGATTTTCTGCAAAATGTTAATCCCAACTCGTTGGCAATAAACGAAAATGCTCTCATTGAACCGGAATTGAATAACCTGCCGGTAGGAGCAATTGTGCAATTCGAGAGAATGGGATACTTTTGTGTAGATAAAGATTCTACCAATGAGAAAAAAGTATTCAATCGCACTGTTACCTTGAAGGATACCTGGGCGAAAATTCAGAAAAAATAGAAGATAAGAATTTCATAAAGTAATTCGGAGCATTAATGCCTAAAAATCAGGATTTGACCCAGGGTAATATTTTTAAAGTACTGATAAAGCTGGCTGTACCAATTATGGCTACTTCGCTGGTGCAGATGGCTTACAATATGACGGACATGATCTGGCTGGGCAGAACAGGTCCACTCTCAGTTGCTGCGGTAGGAACGGCTGGTTTTTTCATCTGGTTTGGTTTTGCGTTTATTATAATTTCCAAAATCGGAGCAGAGGTGGGAATTGCCCAGTCAATCGGTAGTAAGAATCCTGCGGAAGGATTAAAATTTGCCAGTAATTCATTTATGCTGGCTTTATTAATGGGCTTCATATATGGTTCAGTACTCATAGCAAATTCAGTTTCTTTCATAAATTTTTTCAATCTTAACGACAACACTGTAACTCAGATGGCAGTTTCTTATCTGAAAACAGTTTCGATTGGGACATTGTTTATGTTTATGAATCCTGTTTTCTCAGGATTTTTTAATGGCTCCGGCGACAGTAAGACTCCTTTTTATATAAATTCAGTTGGTTTGGTAATCAATATAGTATTTGATCCCATCCTGATATTCGGTTTAGTGGGATTTCCTGCCATGGGAGTTCTGGGAGCAGCAATTGCCACTGTGTTCAGTCAATTTGTAGTATCCGTAATATTTATTACAACCCTGGTTAAAAGGCATTACCTTTTTTCAGAATTCTGTTTTTTCTCCAAACCGGATTTTTCCATTCTGAAAAGAATTCTAAAACTTGGAGCTCCGGTTGCCGGACAAAGTGCTTCATTTACAATTTTTGCCATTCTGTTGGCGAGAATCATTACCAATTGGGGACCGATTCCCATAGCAGTTCAGAAAGTAGGAGCTCAGATAGAAGCAATTTCCTGGATGACAGCTAATGGCTTTTCTTCTGCATTGAGTGCTTTTGTGGGTCAGAATTTCGGGGCGAAACTCTGGAACAGAATTCAGCAGGGATATTTTGCTGCACTAGCTTCAGTTTCTGTTGTGGGAATATTTGCTACGATTCTTTTGGTTTTCTTTGCTGAGCCTATATTTAAACTTTTCATACCGGATCCGGAGAGTGTAAAGTATGGCATTTCTTATTTGCAGATACTGGGCTTGTCTCAGTTGTTTATGTGTGTAGAAATTACTACATCCGGAGCGTTTAACGGTTTGGGTAAAACTGCTGTTCCTTCAATAGTTGGTATAGTTTTCACAGGATTAAGAGTTCCGGCGGCAATAATGTTATCAACGGAAGCATTACTTGGATTAAATGGAATTTGGTGGAGCATCAGTATGAGCAGTGTTTTCAAAGGTGTAATTTTAGTAGCATGGTTCATAATCTTTCTGAGAAAAGTACCGGAGTTGAAAGATATCAATCTGATAAGGCTGTTGATTTACCGTTTTGAAAGCAGGTATGTCAGAGATAAAAGCTCATTGCAGGGAAAATAGTAAGCGAGTCAGAATTGAAGAGATTCCGACCGCAGTTCTTGATTCATCTCCTCCACCCCCCAATTGTTGCTCCATCGTTATCTAATTGTCTCCCCATGTCCCCCCATCGCTGTTCCATTGTTTCAATTTTGAAATCTTTTTCACAAAAAAAAGACTTGCAGAATAAGTTGATATTTTTTTGATTACTCCAAATTTTTTGGAGGATAAATGATATGAAAACAAGATTATTGGTATTTATTTTGATTTTGTTAGTTTCCTTATTTAGTTGCAGCAAAAGCTCAACCGGTCCGAATGGCGGTGGCAGCGGTACAGTTACTGATATAGATGGCAATGTTTACCAGACATTGATTATAGGCAACCAGGAATGGATGGTGGAGAATCTTAAGGTTACGAGATATCGCATTGGTGACCAGATACTTCACGTAACAAATGATGGCACTTGGGGAAGCACTTCAAGCGGAGCTTATTGCGTTTACAATAACACACCCTCCAATGCCAATATTTACGGCAATCTCTACAATTGGTATGCCGTAGCAGATACAAGAGGACTTGCTCCGGAGGGCTGGAGAGTACCTTCGAATAACGATATAAAGCAGTTGGAAATGGCTCTTGGCATGACCCAATCGCAAGCTGATGCGACAAGCTGGAGGGGAACCAACCAGGGCAGTCGGCTTGCCGGCAGGGCAGATTTATGGACTGATGGAGCGTTAGAAAATCATCCTGATTTTGGCAGTAGCGGCTTCAGCTTCCTTCCTGGTGGTTATCGTAACGGCAGCGATGGGCGCTTCAACAATATGTCTAACCGCGGCGACTTTTGGTCTTCTACAGAGACCTATAGTTACAGCGCCTGGACCCGGAAACTGCATTGTTACGAGACTCAGGTGTACCGCAACTACCTCGATAAGAGCAACGGGTTTTCTGTGCGTTGTGTAAAAGGTGGTTCTGTTACTCAAACCGTAACCACTCCGACTTTTACACCCCCGGCGGGAAATTATGCTACAGCGCAGAGTGTGACAATCAGCTGTACAACAGAAGGAGCTGTTATAAAGTATACAATTGATGGTACTGATCCGACATCGAGTTCACCAGTATATTCATCTCCTGTAAATATAAGTTCTACGACTACTCTGAAAGCCAAAGCTTTTAAAGATGGGTGGACTCCGAGCACAACGGCTGTAGCTCAATACAACATATGTGGTGGTGGCAGCGGTACAGTTACTGATATAGACGGCAATGTTTACCAGACTTTGATTATAGGCGACCAGGAATGGATGGTGGAGAATCTTAAGGTTACGAGATATCGCAATGGCGACCAGATACCTCATCTGACAGATGGTGAAGCTTGGAAAAGTACAACTGCCGGAGCTTATTGCGTTTACGGTAACACACCATCCAATGCCAATACTTACGGCAATCTCTACAACTGGTATACAGTTGCTGACCAGAGAGGTATTGCTCCTCAGGGATGGAGAGTGCCATCGGATAACGATATTAAGCAGTTGGAAATGTTTCTTGGTATGACCCAATCCCAGGCTGATGCGTCAGGCGGGAGAGGAACCAATCAGGGCAGTCAGCTAGCCGGCAGGGCAGATTTATGGACTGATGGAGCATTAGAGAATGATCCCGATGATGGCAGTAGCGGCTTCAACTTCCTTCCTGGTGGTTATCGTTACAACTTCGATGGTACCTTCCGCTATATGTCTACCTACGGCTCCTTTTGGTCTTCTACAGAGAGCAGTAGTCTCTACGCCTGGTACCGGTTACTGTATTGTGACGATACTCAGGTGTACCGCGACTTCCTCAATAAGAGGAACGGGTTTTCTGTGCGTTGTGTCAGGTCAGTTGAATCCCAGTGAAATTTTTAAAGATTTCACATGACAGGTTATTCAACCAGACTCAGGGATTTAAATTAGTTAACAGCTAATAGTTAATAATTAATAGATGTGGAAGATATCAACGCGGGTATTTGTCTAACCGGCGGTAGCCGGTCGAGCGAAGCTCGTTTGACTGTTTGTCTATTTGTATTTTATTGCTTATCTTAGAAAGAGTAGCAGAAAGTGAAGGTGACTGCTAAATTCTAGGTGTGAGACTATAAAGCTTTTGGGGGTGCAGGGGGTATTTACCCCCTGCAATCAGCAAAATGGGAGGGCTGACCTGCGAACGAAAGGCTTACTTTTACGCAATGCAAGGTGTTTATCCGTAACGCGAACTGCCAGTTTGCTCTTTTAGCGACTTAGGTATGTCGCGTTACGAAACACAGTAATGCGAGATGCCCATCTCGCTCTTTTAGCGACTTATGTAAGTCGCGTTACGAAGACCAGTAATGCGAACTGAGTTCGCAAAAGGAAAATAGGTAAAATTCTCTGGTTGCAAACCTTTAGGGGGTTGAATTCTTTACATTCAACTGGGATGTCTATGCATTAATATTCAACGCTTCGACACTTGTTATGTCATGTCTTCAGTCGAAGACACGACACTAGTCGAAGTACTCCATACTAAGCAAGAAGTGACTCGAGGCGATTCGACAGTTGCAGAAGAACTTGAGTCGCTAATTGCGAGGGGAAACCCCTTTGTCATTTTTGTGAAATGAAAGCAACAGAGGTGGAAATGTCTGGATTTGCAGTAAGCTAATAGCCTGCTCTCAATAGCTGATTACCAAAGTCCCTTCTTGAAATTAAATCCTCGGCTGTTCTTGATGGCAGTCTCATCATGAAAATATCTGAAAATCTCATCTATGCTTAACTGCTTCTGATTGTGTAATGATAAGTCAATGAGGAATCTGCTGAATCCATGTTGAAGCAGTTTTGCCCTGTGCTGAAAGATACCGACCGGCAACTCTGGCACAGTTATGGAAAAACCGTCTCTGGTGATTTTCCGATAGGAAAATTCTTTGTCTTTTAAGCAAACGTTGTCTTTAATGGCAATGGACTATGGGAAAAGAGAATTGAGAGAGGAAATAGGCTGGAAATACTCCATCTGAGATTTTTGAAATCATTATAACACGTTGTAAATGATAGTGATTGCCAATTTAAAATCATAGTTGGTTGTTTCGTAAAATGGCGCAAACAAAACTTAAAAAATAGTAAATAATGCGATAAATGAGCTTGACAAAATATAGCTTGTAAAGTAGCTGAATCGAAAATTTATAAGCGAGGTAAAAAATGAAAAAAACTGTAGTAATTTTTAGTTTACTCCTTGTTTGTTTCCTGCATGCCTTAGTTATTCAGTCTACAGCAGAAGGTGGATACTGGAATGACTCTGATACATGGATGGGAGGGAGCATACCAGCCGCAAATGATGATGTTGTTATCAATGGCTCTGTCTGGCCGGCTACGGAATCATTCTGTCAAAACCTTACTATCACTGGTGATGGAGTTCTTCTGCATGGTTCAGACAGCCAACTTTCGGGTAAATTGACTGTTCAGGGGAATTTGTCTAACAACGGTAGCATTCATAGCTGGGCCGTTAGCGGTAATCTGGAAGTAGTTGTTTGTGGCGATGTTTACATCAATGGTAATGTGGACAATGATCTATTTATACTGAATGGTCTTAATCACCAAATGTTTGATTGTGAAACGACAACTTTCCATCCTGATGAATTCAAAGATACTTGTGCTTCCAGTGACATTCTCTTAATGACAGACTTAACTCTCAATGGGGTGGATGTTGACCTCGGCAGTTCAACATTAATACTTAATTATAACGGAGTTAGGCACATTACTTTGACCAGCAGTACATTAGAAAACGCCGTTATAGTAGGCGGAGATGGATCTTCTATTTCTAATCCGGTATCTACTGCTGATACCTACCTCGAAAATGTTACTGCTGATGAACTGGTATTATCTGGTCGTTTAAAGATCAGAACATCAAGTACTTTTGGATATCTGATTAATCAGGCAGTTCTAACCTCACCAATGTATGCTGTTGCAGATCTTTATATAACTGACAGACTGGATAATTATGGAACTATTGACGATGGAGGTGATGGAGCTCTCAACATCCATCTGGGTGGACATTTCTACAATTATGCTTACTTCTATCCTAATCAGCTTAATTTGGTTGCTCCGGGACCACATAATCTCTGGCAGGCTGAAGGAGGGACTTCCATATATGGGACATCAATAAATTCATCGGTTGAAGCTGGTGATTGTAGATTGGTGAGTAACATTAGCTTTGCACGAGCTTTTATCAATTTGGGTGGTAATGATCTGCTCATGTATGATGACAGAAGTGGTTTTGGGCTCTATTTTAACGAAGGATATCTGAAAAATGCTACCATAGATGCAGTTTCGGCCAGCTATATTACAATGAATGGTGGAGACTGCTATATAGAAGGAATAAACGCCAATTGTATGACCTTTAAAGGTAGCCTGCAGGTAAGAGGTGCAACAAGCTCTAACATCGCCAGCGTAATTAATATTGGTACAATTGGTGGACCAATGTATGCAGCTACCAGTTTGTCTATATCCCAGCGGTTAGAAAACTATGGCAGCATAAATAATGCAGGTGGTGGCTCCTTCACTGTTTATGTACAGGGCGATCTTTACAATTATGGGAGTATGAATAACTTCACCAAAATTAATGGTACTTTGAATCAGTTTGTGCGCAATGCAGGATCGATTCATGGCTCCCGTTTTATTCTTACTTCTGAGCTTGGGGCTTCACAATGGTATTTTAATGGTTCATTGTTTCATTCGGGTTATTTGATTGATTATGGAGTCAATCCAGCTAGTCAGGGTGTATGGCAGCCATTTGATGGTACCAGTTATGGTCGTCAGATTACAATTGGTGATCTTGCAGCACCAAATACTCCTGCTCAAATCAGCCTGGAGATGGTCAATGGAAATCAGATACTTAAATGGTCACAGGTTACCGGCGCAGCTTGTTATAAGGTCTATTCCTCAACTGATCCCTCAACAGGCTTCACTGTTCATACAACTCCTGTATATGATAGTGACCCTGATGATGGTTGGGTTTATCTACAGATTACTCCTACCAGCGATCAAAAAAGGTTTTTTCGGGTTGTGGTGTTGAATTAGTTTTCAATTAAGATGCTGTACGCGTTTTCATCTTAAAGCAGAATGTTAAAGAACTATCAATAAGTCTTAATAATCAATAATAAATTACAGTGCTGTGGCAGAAAACATGGCACTGTTTTATCTTTACCTGCTTAAAACAGATACAATTAACTTCGAGTCTTTATGATTTCTCTACCAAAGTCCCTTCTTGAAATTAAATCCTCGGCTGTTCTTGATGGCAGTCTCATCATGAAAATATCTGAAAATCTCATCTATGCATAACTGCTTCTGGTTGTGTAATGATAAGTCAATGAGGAATCTGCTGAATCCATGTTGAATGAGCTTTGTCCTGTGTTTAAAGATACAGACCGGCAACTCAGGCACAGTTATGGAAAAACTGTCTCTGGTGATTTTGCGATAGGAAAATTCCTTATCGCTAAATTCAGTGTCATCCTTAACTGCTATTGGCATCCTAGAATAAAAGAGTTGAGGAACAAAGTAAACAGGCACTATTCCAGACTTATTTTTCATGTTGAACAGATTCTCGAAATCAGTTTCAAGCGGATAGATAAAATTTGAGTCCACACTTTTTGTAACAAAGTCACAGGCTGCATCATTCATTACATATACATTTTCATTTGACCATAACTTTATTTTGCCGGAACGGGGGAGAAGTAATTTTTGCGAAAAATGACTGATTGCAAAGTTTACAAAGCCCAAACGATAGAGGGATAGAAACATTTTTTGATAAAAGGTAATCTTGCTTTCAGGAATAAATCTGGGCAGCTCCGGAATCATTTTAGTTTTATTATTTTGGGGAAGGTTATTGTTTAAAACAAATTTTTCCCATTCCTTTTGTTCAAAATTTAGAATGACCCAATCAGCTTTCTCTAAGCATTTCTCATCTAATAAGGAAGGATTGTCGATTCTGATAACAAGTTCCTGCTTGTCTCTGAAGGTTTTTTCTGTGCCAATTCCGGCAAGAATATCCTGCTGTTTTCGGGGAGAGAGTTTGCTGATTTTTTTTACATCAGGGGTCGGGAACTTACTTTTAAATCGGATGTCGCCCCTGGAAGTTACATAGACTTTATCCCCAACAGCTAGCTTCTCAGTGTTGCAGGAAACATTGACAATAACTCCTCTTTTCACGGAATCACAAGGTTTATTTTCAACCTGTATCTGACTTACTCTGAAGGAAGGAGTATCTTCGTCACTTTGCGGAAATACTCTTATTCTGTCTTTTACAGAAAATTCGCACTCAGTTCTGAAAGAAACGAATCCCTTTTCCAGTTTTGAGATTTCACCGGCATAAATGCCTGTGTAGGGCTGGTCTGTGATACTGTTTTGTAGGTTTCCCCCTGCGAAATAAGCAGTTTTCTCTCTGCCTGTATCTTCGGAAAGCAATTTGATAGCGTCCTTCATTTTCTCAGGATTGTCCAGTGCCATTCTGTAAGCCTGAGCAACCTTATAAACATATTCGGCAGTACGCATTCTCCCTTCAATTTTTAAAGAACTGATCCCCAATCTTATCAGAGCAGGGATTTTTTCAATAAGCTGAAGGTCTTTCAGCGAGAAAAGATATTCTTCACTCTCCGGCAAGTTATACCGGCGACGGCAGGGCTGACGGCAGAGTCCTCTGTTTCCGCTCATCCCTCCAAGATAACTGCTGAAAAGACAGTAGCCTGAAAAAGAATAACACAGGGCTCCGTGTACGAAAACTTCAAGCTCGATATCAGATTTTTCCGCAATAGTTTCAATTTCCGGCATAGTTAGTTCGCGGGAAAGAATTGTACGTTGAAATCCCAACTGTTTGAAAAGTGTGGTTCCAACTGAGTTATGTACTCCCATCTGTGTACTGGCGTGTATTTCAAAGTTTGGAAAATATTTTCTGACAATCTGATATACTCCCCAATCCTGGATGATCAATGCTGAAATCCTTACTTGCTGCAGAAGATGCAGGAAGTTCAACAGTTCAGGGAGCTCCTTATTTTTAATCAGAGTGTTGAGAGTGACATATATTTTAACCTTTTTACGAAGCGCATAAGTTATCAACCATTGAAGTTGCCAGATAGTAAAGTTCTTTGCTCTGCCACGGGCATTAAAACTTGAGAGTCCCAGGTAGACAGCATCAGCGCCCCCGGCAATTGCGGCATAAAAAGCTTCAATATTTCCAACCGGCAAAAGCAGTTCCGGTTTCTTTGCAGCAATAAATTTTTCTTTCTTTTGCTTCATGCTTAACTCATCTTTTATTTAATGTGTTTTTACTCACCAAAATGGCAGTAGTCAGAATAATAACTCCTCCCAAAACTGTGCGTAGTGAAGGAATTTCTTTTACAATAATAATTGCCAATAGAGTTCCATAGACAGGTTCCAGAGAGGCAATGATACTGGCGGAGGCAGCTTTCACTCCTTTTAGTCCGGCAATAAAAAGTGAATGCGATAGTGCCGTAAAAACAACTCCCAGCAAAATCATCAGTAATAGGTCGTGGAGAGAAGCCTGAGAATAATAGCCGAAAGCAAATGGCAATAAAACAACTGTTGCAGCAGCGCACTCAAACAGCGAAATGAGGATACTGTCATATTTTCGGGTAAGTGATCGGTTGCCAATTGATAAAAAGGCAAAGGTGAATCCGGAGAAGATTCCCCACATTATTCCTTCGAATAGTTTACTGCTGATATTTGACAGTGGGATTAGGATTAGAATTCCCAGAAAAGTAAGCAGGGCAAACCCGATGTCTGACAAACGGAAATTCTCCCGGGTGAGTAGAGGTTCAAACAGCGCTGTAAAAACAGGGAAGGTGGAAAAAGTAATCAGCCCGATTGCCACCGTAGAAAGTTGAATTGATTTAAAAAAAGCAATCCAGTGAACAGCCAGTAATGCACCGAGAAAACCCAGATAAATTCCTGTTTTCAGTGGCAGAGGCACACTGTTTTTTTTACTCAGGAAACGAAACAAACCCAAAGCTAGAGCGGCAAAAAATACTCTTCCGAACACTATAGCTGTGGAGGGAAGAGCAATGGTTTTTCCGAATATCCCCGCCATCCCAAAGAGGGCTACGGCGAGATGAATTTTCAGCAAATTAAGACCGTTATTTTCTAATCTCATTTATAGGAAAATCCCTGCAATATTTCAGATAGCTCATGGCAATACCGGCTGCAGTAACAGCGTTCAGGGACTCCATCGCACCTTTCATGGGGATTGATAATTTTATATCTGCCTGTTCTAAAATTTCATTTCTGATGCCATGAGCTTCGGAACCAATAATTAAGACAATATCTTCTGAAGTAAACTCAGTTTGATAGAGATTCTCTCCGCCTTCAATTATAGTGGCGATTTTTTTACCCTTAAAATCGTTCAGACAGGAAGGAGCCCAAACCTCAGAGGGAACTGAGAAAACTGAACCCATCGAAGCCCGAATTGCTTTTGCGTTATAGATATCACAACAACCGGGAGACAACACGATTCCGTCTATTCCCAGGGCAGCGGCAGTGCGGAAAATAGTTCCCAGATTCCCTGCTTCACTAATACTATCTAAGTAGAGAAGAAAAGAAGTCTTTTTGATGGGGAGATGCTTTTTTTTTACAACACCAATCAGTGGTTGTGGTGTTTCTGTGGATGATAGTTTTTTTATTTGAAACGATTCTGCTGTGAAAAGGGGTATGTTTGCTGCGTCTAAGTCAGTTTGATTGAGAACATCAGTTTTAGTAACATCACATATCAAACAATCAAATTCAGTTTTATAATTAAGTAATTGTTTAATGAGCCTTACACCTTCCACCAGGATTTTCTTTTCAATCTGTTGATGTTTTTTTTGTTTTAGCCCTGCCAGCTCTTTTATTTGATTATTGGAAATTTTTTGCATGGATTCTCCAGACTTATTTAATGGTAAACTGCTTTCAGACTTTTGATATCCACATCATCAATCTGAGAAGATTCTAAGAATTGTTTTGCATAATCAAGATAATAACCGGAATCCAGCAATATATCCAGAATGTCTTTGTCGAGTTCACTATCCTTTGCCATCAGAGCCAGAATTTTCAGAGAAGTTGACAGACTATTTGCTTTCTTATAAGGACGATCTTTGGCAGTAAGCGCTTCAAAAGTATCAGCAATAGCAATAATCCTTGCTTGAGTCGGAAGCTGATCTCCCTGTAGTCCGTCTGGATATCCTTTACCGTTGATTTTCTCGTGGTGAGCTCCAGCGTAAAGAGCAACGTTTTTGTATTTTTTGGGGAAAGTCAGTTCAGCTAGCATTTCTTTAGTGGCGACAGCATGATCTTTCATAATCTGCATTTCTTCCGGAAGGAAAGTTCCCTTTCTGACTGCCAGGTTATTTTTTTCATCCTCGTTGATAATAAAAAGCTGTTTTCCAAAAACCTCATAGCGGAACCGGAAGATTTCTTCCAGAACGGAAAGCATTTCATCACTGAGAAATTTTTCGCCGAAATTGATTTCGTGTAAAAATTGCCTGTATCCGGTAAGTTTCTCCAGTATTGCTGATTGCTTATCCGCAAATTCTCTATTTTGTTCATCTAATGAATTGAATTTAACTGCTAATTCAATAGTGTTAATTCTTTCGTTTATCAGTTCAATTCTGTCAATTATCTTCTCTAACTTGGTGGCTTTGTTGATGATGTGTTCCGGAGTGACGATCTTGCCGACATCGTGCAGCCAGGCAGCGAGACTCAGTTCATTAATTTCGTCAGTGGAGAATTTTCGGGTGTGGTTTTGTTTCATGAACAATTCCAGAAGCTGTTCGGAGATAAGTGCTACCCTGTCGATATGATGTGCTGTGAATCTTGATTTACGGTCTATGGCTCTGGCTATGGAGCGGATAAACTGATGCAGTAGGGTTTCGAGATTTTCAATCAGTTTTTTGTTGGTGAGAATTGTTGCCGCCAGTGAGTTCAGAGAATTCAGCATGGCAATGTGTTCCTGAGTGAAGCTGATGATTTCGTTATCATCGTCGAGAGCATTGATTAACTGGATTACACCGAGAACACTGTTTTCGTGATCTTTGATTGGGAAGGCGGCAATGGAACGGGTCGTATAATTGTTTTTCAGGTCGTAGCTTTTTGTTCCGCTGGTATCAAAAACATTCTGCTCATAGATATTGTCAAAAACCAGCTCTTTCTCGCAGTGGAACACACATGCCGCCAGATTTTTCTGACGTTTACTGCCGTCTTCTTCATAGAGCAGGATGCTGGACCAGGAGATCGGAAGAGCACAC
>JAQVBK010000258.1 GCA_028690365.1 Candidatus Cloacimonadota bacterium | reverse complement strand
GGCTGTGGTTTACAAGAGTGAACTCTCATTATCAGGGCAATTTAGTCTCCCATCCCTTACTGATTTACAGTATAAAGAAGCAGTGTTTCTCTGGGAAAAAGCCTTTTTATCATTAGGAATTACTGATTTAAGAGGAATCAATGAGAAGGTATCAATCACTCTGAACGACAATAATCTTACACTTATTCCGGGCACAATGAGCTCAGCCCCTGTTAATTCAGGAGTATCAGCTCAATCTCCCCTAAGTACAGATAAAGAAGTAATTGATTTTACAGTATCTCTGCAACTTAAAGGAAGTCAATTTGTCAACTTCGTTCCGGTTGGCGAAGAAACGGTAGTCCAGCTCACATCTGAATGGACCACTCCAAGTTTCTCAGGATCTTTTTTGCCGGAATCCCGCATTATCAATGAAAATGGGTTTGATGCAAAGTGGAAGATTTATTATCTGAACCGTAATTACCCGCAGAAATGGGACAGTGAAAAAAATTATAACCTACTGGAATCAGCCTTTGGAGTCAGGTTGCTCCCTAAAGTTGATGAGTATCAAAAAACAGAAAGAACCAGCAAATATGCAATTCTTTTCCTGTCGCTAACCTTTCTTTCCTTTTTCATTTCAGAGCTTCTCTCCGATAAGAAAGTTCATCCCTTTCAGTATCTTCTGGTTGGTTTTGCCATTTTAATTTTCTATTCGCTTTTACTTTCTCTTACTGAGTACCTTAGTTTTAAATTTGCTTATCTGATTGCAGTATTTGCTATTGTATCTATGATTACACTTTATACTCACAGCATTGTTCCAGAAAAGAAAATTACTGCAATAATCAGCAGTATTCTTATAATTCTTTATGGATATCTGTATGTAATACTGCAATTACAGGATTTCGCACTGCTTATGGGCAACATCGGATTATTTATAATTCTGGCAATTGTTATGTTTATCACCCGAAAAATTGACTGGTATAGTTTATCCAGAGGTGAAAAATAGTATTACTTCTCATTTAAAATTATCTTTGCTTTCTCTCAGTGTTCTCTGTGCTCTCTGTGGTTAAATTCTTTTTCTACCACAGAGTACGCAGAGTTCCGCAGAGGTAAAATCTCAAACATGAGATTGACGGGAGTTTCCAATAGTTATTGGAGACTTCCGGCATTCCGGTCATAAAAACAAAATTCATCACGCATCACTCTTCACTATTTCATCAGCAACATCTTCTTAACAGCAACTTGTTTGCCGTTAACAGCAAATTTATAAAAATATACTCCGGATGATGTTTGCTTATCATGATTATTTTTACCATTCCGGCTAATGATGATAAATATTTATCATTCCTTCAGGTTCTTCAAATATTTCAGATCCATGATGTAAAGGAGTGACCTTGATTTCTGCAAATTTCTGATTGAAGTAGCCGATGTTCCACTTGATTCTAATATCCTGTTCCGCTGAATAGCTGATGGCTTCAATTCTGTAAGTGTAGCCTCCATAGCATTTGTCTCTTGAATCATTATTTTTTTTATTACCTCCGGTAAAATTAAGGTCTTTCCATCGGATTTTTTCTATTTCTACCGGAACGGTAATCCAGAGTTTGATAAACTCCTCTACTTTTTCAAAGGCATTGTCTTCGGTTATAGTTTCTCCCCTATCCCGCACATAGCGATTATATTCAGTTGGCATGGCATAAATACTATCCTGTACTACTAAAAAAAACTGGACCAACATAGTGCTCCTTTTTTCTACCTGTATGATATACTCTCTCATACATTTCATATCTTTCAACATTTCTAATATGGGTGTTTTCCAGTTTATTGATAACTAATTCTTTCCCCTTATTATTTTTGTTGATCTTCACGAGATGGTTTGTCAACTTTGTTCTCATCGCTTCCGGTACTTCCCCAGCAAATGCCATTCCTGTCAGGAAAATGATGAACAGGATGAACAGGTATGTTTTCTTAAATATCATGATTACTTCCTTAAAATTGAAATTAAGGCATTTTCTTCTCTTTTAACCAGAATAAGCTGATTGTTGTTAAGATTGGAAAGTAGTTTTGAATCCAGTTTATAAAAGGTTTCAGTGGATCTTTCAATAAATAGAGTTTTTCCATAATTGCCAAGGATAAAATTGTTATTATGAAATCGAGCTGATTCAGGAGAATGATATTCATCAAGCTGCCAGCTAAAAGAATCAATCACTTTTCCCTTCGTCATATCTAGAATTTTAGCCGATTTGTCTTTGCTAGATAAAAGGATAATGGTATTTTTATCTATAAAAGAACAATAGAAAGTAGTTTGTGGCGGAATATTTCTCAAATCGAATAATTCTTCTCCGTCAAGATTATATACTTTATAAGGGATTGAGCCAAAACATAAGTAACGATTCTCGTAGTAAATTAGACTTTCCATCATACCAGGATATATTCTTAATGGAGTATCTAAGCTAATCTCCCAAATAATAACTAATTCATTGTTTTCTATTTTACACAAAGCAAAATTACCTGCAGTATTATCTGATATTGTATAGTATAATAGCACAATATCCTTTTCCAGAAATTTTACTGAATTATCAAATAGTTTCATATTCTTCATTAAATTGCCAATGAAATTACCAGTAATATCAAAAATCTCAACTGAAGTACTATTTGTTCGTTCTGCATATTGATATTTAAAATAGAAATAATTACCATCCGGACTTGGCCTTAAATATGATTCATATTGTTTTTTTTCAAAGAGAAGATTTCCCTGTGAATCAAAGGCATAATTTTCAATAAGATAATTTTCATTGCCATGTTCTCGGGTAAAAGTCACACTTTCCCCATTGTCAGAAATATAACATTGAGAAAGGTAGGTTTTTCCAAATATCTTTTCCCATTTAAGACTGCCGTCGGGTAATAGGTACTGCAAATGAACGGCTTCATCGGTTTCAGTCACGGCTAAAATTTCCCCTGTTTCTTAGCCATAGGCAAAATCCAGTCCTTTACCTTCCAGTTGAATTTCTTTGGCAACTTCAAATTCAGGCAGGAATTTTTCCATAGCCTGTTCCAGAGTGATTTCTTCACTCTTTTGTTCCTGAGCGACGACTATGACACTGATTAATATCAGCATCATTACAATTACTAGTCTTTTCATGTTCTTTCTCCTTCACATATAGTGATTAAGCTTTTCATTTTTTGCGCCTTAATTTGTTCTTATTTCTGATACTCCAATATCCACATTACTACCGGAAATACGCTTATTGCCATAGTAATCTTTTTCAGGGAATTGATATCCATCAATTCTGGTGCTTCCTTTATCTTTTACCGGAGAATCATCTCTAAGTCTGTAGTCACCATTTTCCTCATCAATAAACAGAGGATCAATCAAGAATATATTGCTTTCATGAACATCACGTTCTGAGTTTCCGTAAAAGTCTATCAGATTGTTTTCAAACTTATAGTTAGTATGTGAAGAGATAGTAAGAAAATGCATCCTCACATTCCAAAGAATGTTGTTCATAATCACTGTTGAATCCGGTCCTGCAGTACGATCAATAATTGCCTGAGCTGCATTATCTATAAGATTGTTCACAATCATTGGTTTTGAGTTTAAAATTGTGGCAATGCCAAATAGATCAACCAATAGAACATTGTTGTCTATTATTGGAGAAGAGTTTTTAACATAGATTCCAAATGGCTTTCAATGCGGTTTCCTCTGATTAAGGGATTAGAGTTTGCATTAAGTTCTATTGAAATCGTACGCTGTTCAGAAAAGAAGTCACAATTGACGATTTTTCCGGAACTATTGTTCATAAATACACCAATTGGACGATATTCGGGATATCTCCAATCAAAAAAACCGGCAAAATAGCTTATGTGACAATTCTCCAACTCGATTACCGAACAGCTGTCAGCATAAATTGTCCCCCAGAATCCAATACCTTTTCTGGTGAAAACTATTGGTTCGGAAACTGTTCCTTTGGCAAATAGTTTTCCGTCAATTCTGATCAATCCGGTACGAGGTTGAAGCATATCGTACAAATAATACACTGGTTGCGCTATTCCTAATGAGTCTTCTTCATCATAATAGAAAAGCGCACTCTTCAAAAGTACCTCAACTCCCTTTTCAATTATCAGGGTTTGTTCTTTTTTCACATGAACCAGCGTATCTACGATGATTGGTGAATTCTTTTTTCGCCAAACAATAGTGTTTTCATCTTCATATTCAGGCGCGACTGATCTGGAACAGGATGCAATGGCTGATACAACCAGTACTATGAATAAAAAATATCTAATCATTTTTCCTCTCTTAAAACGGCTTTGCGTTTACGCCCGTCAATCTGTATCCGGCTAAAATAGAGATATTTCGAGCAGGGATCCCCTTTTTTTTATACTTCAAATAAATATAAACAAATCATTTCCCCATGCAGAAATCCTCGCTTCTGCGGCTCCGGTCAGGTGAAAGGGGCGCTACATAAAACTTACACATTTGTAACTTCATGTGATAC
>JAQVBK010000257.1 GCA_028690365.1 Candidatus Cloacimonadota bacterium | reverse complement strand
AGCAGTCATTTTGCTTGGATCAGAAGGTACTGTTACGATAACAAAATGAATGATATTATCCAGTATCTCAGTTTCTAAATCTTCCAATTCACTCTTGTGAATATCGATTTGATAATCCTGAATAAACAACGATGGTTCGGTAATCACAAAAGCAAGTTTAGGTTCATCAATCGACTGTAACCATTTTAACGGCGAACCTGCATTAGGATCTAACAGAGCGTAGTTTTTATAGCTTGGAAATCCCAATATCCCTCTTTTGAAATGTATGATTTTCTTTTCATCCACTTCAATTTCTCCAAATCGGCTTGTCATAATTCTCATGATAATCTCCTTTTTTATTTAAATATAGTTTAGTAAACTGTTAGGCAATATTTTGGATAGCGCTGTTATTGAAGCTTGCAGAGCAGAATCCTGTAGCGTAAACTTACTCATTGCTTCAATCATATCAGCATCTTCCAGATTTGAAATAGTGCTGGTTATATTCTCCTGAAGAACTTCCAGATTATTTTTGGAAATAGCAACTCTGTTCAACCGACTTCCTGCCTGGATCATGGATCGCTGCATGTCAGTTTCCAAAGTACCCAATTCATCCAAGGATTCAGATATTTCAACAATGTTGTTGTTCTCCAAACTTTTTTGTAGTTTGTACATTATTTCGAAATAACGATTTTCTTCAAAAACCTCTTTCCCTGTCAGATTGGAAACTATCGTAGAGTTTTTGCTGGCATTGAGGTGTATAATCCCTTCATCTCCCTGATACAAACCTTTTTCTACAGAGATCGTGAAGGCGTCACCTTCAGCAAAATTGCCTGCTTCAAAATCAAGTATTATTCCGGTATCGTTACCTTCGTTATCTGTCAGACCAGTATTAGATTTTACCAGCTTGTTGCCACTCCAGGTAACTCCACCATCATCGGAAACCTGATATTCAGCAACACCATATTCTCCCGCCTGCACTATCTTTAACTGAAAATCCTTGTTTTCACTCAGTAGATAATCTCCCCGAGCAGTAATTTTTCCTTGATATTCGTTACCGCCAGAACCATAAGGTTGAAGAATTCTGCCTATATTTCCATAGGCCGGAGTATCAGTTTTGAATCCTGAGAAAATGTATTTTTCACCGACTTTGGTATTGGCAATTTCGATAGAACGTTCTATCAATTCGTAAACTTCGTCAGCTGCATACATTCTGGTTTCAGAACTGGCAGTTCCAGTAGCATTTGCTTCAGCCAATTCTCTTGCTCTGATAATGATCTCATTGAACTGAGTCAGGGCTGAATCAGTAGCTTTCAGATAATCTTCTGCCTGACTGAGATTTTTCAGATATTGGCTGTAAGAACTACTCTGAATCATCAGATTACTATGATGACCAACACCGGCAGCATCATCTGATGGTTTTGTCAGTTTCTTTCCTGAGCTGATCATGGTCTGTATCTTCTTGTACTCCTCAAGATTATTTAAGACCTGATTTGTCAGATTGTAGAAAGATACCTGATTAGTTATCCTCATTTTTCCTCCCGTTCGGGGTATAATTCCTCAAACCTACTCAGCTCTGACAATTTTCTTAGCAATCAGAGCATTCAGTTTCTCAAACTGCGAATCATCAATAATTGCGGACGATGCAACTTCATTTTCTTCTTTGATTCTGTCGTAAATTTCTTTGCGATAAACGGGCATGTTTCTGGGAGCATTGATCCCAATTCTAGCTGCACCTTTAGTAATCTCAGTAAGAAAGACTTCAATGTCATCGCCGACTAAAATCGATTCACCAATTTTTCTTGTAAGTATCAACATGTTTCACCTTCCTTGGTCTATTTCCTTCCCTGGTTTTTTGTGAATGCATTCATCTTTTACCTCTTCAAAACTCAGCTGTTGTTTTGATTTATCTTTTTTTTATAATCTTATTTTATCAGTGACAATACAGTTTGAAACATTGTATCGGCAGTACTGATTATCTTAGCAGAAGCCATGTAAGCCTGTTGATATTTTATCAGTTCAGCAGTTTCCTCGTTAATAGACACACCTTTCACGCTTTCTCGGAATTGAAGAGTCTGCTGGGTAGTATTAGTGTATAAAGTTGAATTTTTTTTTGAATTGAAACTGTCTGTTCCCAGTTTAGTCATCATCGATCCAAAATAATTTCCAAAAGATTGATTAGTATTCATTGTGGCATCTGTTCGCAAGTTACTTATTTCTAGAGCAATTCTGTTATCTCCTTCTTCTCCGTCCAATGAAGCTGAGATAAACTCATGAGATGTCATTATCTCATCTGAAAGACGAAAGTTTCCCGCATCTGTAGTTCCCTGCCAGAAAAAATCCATTCCGTTTGAAGGTGGGTTGCCTAATCCGTATCCGGTTTTGTGAATGGAGTTGATGTTATTGGTAATCTCAATTGCTAAATCATCCAGCATCTTCTGATAATTGTCGATAATTTTATCTCTCATCTCAAGTGTAGCATTAATTTTCCCGTCTTTGAGACTATTGATTTCTTTGTAGTTCTCCTTAAAAACAACATTAGCCAAAGGTTTTGAGACTTCAGTAAGATAAACGGTTGTCAATTCTCTTGCACCTTCAAAATCTACAATTTCATCTGATCCAAGATAAACCATTCTGTATCCGTCTTCCCTTATCTGCAGTTTTACATCTCCATACTCAGAGAGTTTATCCAGCTTGGCATCAAATTTATCTAACAGATCATTTGCCGGTTTCCCTTCAGCTTCAGTTAACTGTATTCTTTTAGAAAGAGTCGCCAACTCCTTGGTAATTGAATTAATCTCTTCTGCAAAATTTTCCATCTCCAGATTCAACGCTTTTCTTTGATCATCAAGTCCCTCATCAATATCATGAAAAGAATTTGTTAACCTTATCGCTGCTTCTTTCAAATCAACTCGGGTTATTACACTGGAAGGATTGTTTGATAATTCTTCCCATTTGTCCCAAAATAGATTCAGATTAGCTGAAAGTCCATAATCTGACGGTTCGTTAAAAATTGTCTCCAACTGTGAATATTTTTCAGAAAGTGTTTCCCAATAATTCTTTTTTGAATTTTCATTCCGATACTGCCAATCCAACTGTACATCTCTCATCCGTTCCAGCCTGACCATTTCTACCCCTGAACCATAATTAGCCAGAGCATCATTAATTGGATCAGCTGCCGTCTGAACAACTCTCTGCCTACTGTATTCAGGATTATTAACGTTGGCAATATTGTGTCCAATCGTATCCAGACTGTTCTGATTGAGCATTATTGCTTTCTTTCCTATTGATAACAGGTTAAACATTATTACCTCTGCAATTTATTGTTTGGCTGTTGCGGGTTTGTTGAAAACATCGTTAGATCCTCTTGTTGAGTATGATAGATTTTCTCTTCTGACTTATCATTCCTACCCTGCTGTATACTCTTTCACGATCAATAATATCTGCAATCATTTCCAGATTATCGCCTACTAACTCTAATCCGGTTCTAATCAATTCTTTGTTTTCTACCGACAGTTTATCGATAGCTTTCAAGGTATTAGAGAATACTTTGAAAAAAACCTGAACTTTCTCAATCAATTCTGCTTCGACAAAGATTCGCTGAATTGTTTTGAGAGAGTTTTCTGCAACACTATGACCATTCACGATGAGAAGAGATTCCATCAAATCCTGTCGTCTGTTGGTAGCTTTGTGTGCAATGCTGATTAGAATAATTGCACGCTGATTAATTTCCTGGAATGTTTTAATATCCCATTTAACCAATGCAATTTTCTGTTCAGCCAGAATGAGAGATACCTCCTGATAGGCAGCAATCTCATCTTCCCAGCTTGCGAAAAAATCTTTTACCAGGGTGTCCATTTTTTACTCCTTTAATGTTTAGAAACATTTCCTGAAATATTGTTATTTTTTGAATTATCTTCATTACTCAGCGCTTCGAAATAATTCAAAACCCGAGTAACATATTTTTGAGTTTCTGCAAATGGAGGTATTCCGCCATGCTTCTTTACTGCATTTGGTCCGGCATTGTAAGCTGCCAGAGCCAGTTTAACATCGTCAAAATTGTCTATTTGTTCCTTCAGATACCTGGCGCCGCCATTGATGTTTTCTTCTACATTAAATGAATCTCTGACACCAAGATATTTTGCAGTTTCATCCATTAACTGCATCAATCCTTTTGCTCCAACAGGTGAAACTGCAGTAGGATCAGCATAGCTTTCCTGAATTATTACTGCCATGATAAGATTTTTATCTAATCCATACTTATCTGCAGCCTTTTCAACAGTATCTTTAATCTCATCAAGTCTTCCCTGAATCGTATCATTAAGTTCCATAATTCTCTCTCTCCAGGCAAATGCCTGGTTATTCAATTTGTTTAATTCAAAAAATTGATTTTGTATCTGGTCTGGAGGATTGTTCATATTTTTTACTTGTCTGCTGATAGTGTCGGCTATTCCGAGATTTGACGTATCACTGATTTTTTTAGCCACTTCATCTATAAATATATCATGGTAATAATCATATTGAGGTTTATCTCCCAAAAATGACC
>JAQVBK010000256.1 GCA_028690365.1 Candidatus Cloacimonadota bacterium | reverse complement strand
CAAAAGCTAAAGCGAGAGGGTTTAAAACCTTTGATTGTTTTAGAACGATTATATTCCTGTTGATTGGAAAATTAGATTTTAGAGTTATCAACTATAGCTATTTACCCATTTAATTCTAAAAAGAGCCTTTTTTATATTCTTTTTCTAACTTTTAAATTTTGCTGATATGTTTTTTTTTCAATTCGGCGAAGGTTGTGGTAGATATCAGTAATTACTCATTTGATAATGAATAAATCTGTGTGTGGAAATGATATTACAAAAATGTTGCAGTTGGAATTTGTAAAAAATGTATATTTGTTTCATATATCTTTCTCCTTCTTTAGATAATTGATAACTTTATTTTTTGGGATGATATTATAGTCAAGAAAACAGTTGTTTTTTTTATAAAAATCTTAAACCTAAAACACCGCAAGAAAAAAGATTATCAAAATTTGATTAATCAAACTTTCTCTTGTCAGAAATTCCCGCTGAAATGTTCTTGGAATAAGGAGTCAAAATGCATGAAGATCAGATAAAAATATCATTTTCTTACAAACCTCTAACCGGAGGAGAACACAACGTTTTTCTGACAGGTGATTTTAATAATTGGGAACCGGATGACATTAAATTGATTAACAACTCTGGAATCTATGAAACTGAAGTAAAACTGAGTCCGGGTAAATATGCTTACAAATATATAGTAGACGGTATTTATGTTATGGATGAATCTGCGTCAGAAATTATCTCAGATGGATTAGGTGGTTTTAATTCTGTTATAACTGTAGGTGATGATAAAGAAATAAATGCGGTTCATAGAATAATCATTACGTATAAACCAGATATAGTCGTTACCTCAGTACATATAGCAGGTTCATTCAATCATTGGAACAGGTCTTCAGATGAGCTGGAACCTGATATTTACGGTAATTACAGCATAAGACTATTTCTTAAGACGGGAGAATATCATTACAAATTTCTTTTGAATGGAAATATATGGACTCATGATCCCAATGCTGAGAAACGGATAAATGATGGATTCGGCGGACTTGAATCGATTCTGAAAGTAGATTCCAGATTCCCCACAGTAGAATTCAATAGAAACGACAATGACATAACTACTTTTGGCATTTATTCATCTGAACAAAACTTTCGTCACACACAACTGATAGATGAAGAGCAGGTAGAATTTAGAGCTAAATGTTACAAGAATGATGTGGCAAAAATTTTTCTGTTAACTAAATCCAAAGAAATTCCACTGAAAATTTACGCAGAAAATGGATTATTTGAATACTACAGTGTTGTTTTACCAATTAGTAAACTTGAGGAAGAAGGGAGTTTCTGTTTTTGTTACGAAGATGGCGAAAGAAAGTTGTTTTATAATTCTGCCGGATTTAACGAAGAGAGAATAGAAATTCTAGACTTTAAATATTGTCTGAATGAATTGAAAAAATCTGTTTCTCCGGACTGGGTAAAAGATGGTATAATTTACCAGATTTTTTGTGATCGTTTTTTCAACGGCAGTACAGATAATGACCCTGATTTTTCCGAATGGTATTACAATGATGAGAATTCGTTGTCAGAAGCAGTACGTAAGCGGAAATACAAATTAATAAAAGACTGGTTTGATTGTTCCCCGCTCAGTGGTAAAAATCCTGATCATTACTGCTTCTATGGTGGTGACATAAAGGGAGTTTCTGACAAAATTGATTATCTGGCTGACCTCGGAGTGTCTATTATCTATTTCAATCCGTTGTGTCAGGCTGAGTCGAATCACAAATACGATACAATGGATTATTTTAAAATTGATCCTCATTTTGGAACTAATGACGAATTTCGTGATTTTGTGAAATTATGTCACGAAAAGGGAATCAAAATAATTGTAGATTTTGCTTTTAATCATACAGGCATCGAATTTTTTGCATTTAAAGATGCGGTAGAAAATGGTGAAAAGTCAGAGTATTATTCATGGTACGAATGGAAGGGTAAGCCACTACCGGAAGTGATAACAGATGATTTCGTTGCATCGGAGTATTATCAGTGCTGGTGGGTCATCCCACGTTACCTGATCTAGATTTTGATAAAAGTAGACCCCATCCTGTAGAAAATTCTATCAGAAACAGTGAAGAAGCGGATGTTAACTGGGAAGTGGTAGAATACTTAATGAAGGTTGTGGAATTCTGGCTCTCAGACCTGGATATAGACGGATTCAGGCTTGATGTTCCCAATGAGGTCCCATTCTGGTTTTGGGAGATGTTCAGAGATAAGGCGAAATCTATAAAAGAGGATTGCTATCTGGTGGGGGAGATCTGGCATGATGCCGAAGAATGGGTGAATGATAAATATTTTGATGCAGTTATGAATTATGCTTATTTCAAGGATCCGGTAATGAATTATTTCTGTTTCAGAAAGTGTTCTACTACTCAATTCCTGAAAGAGATTAGTCTCGGACTGATAAGGTACTCTGCCCAGTCAGCTCAGATAATGATGAATCTGATTGATTCACATGATACCTTTCGTTATCTAGAATCAGCAGAGGGAGATATTCGAAAACTACAGCTTGCCATAATGTTTCAAATGACTTATGTTGGGGTTCCGCATATTTGGTATGGAGATGAGATTGGCATGAGGGGAGGTCATGATCCAGACAACCGCAGACCTTTTAACTGGAAATATGTTGATGATCCTGACTCAGTTGCAATAAGGGATTTTTATGCTAATATGATCAAGATTAGAAGAGATTCAATTTCGCTTCGACGGGGAGAATTTATTGGGTTAGAAAGTAATGATGATATCTTAAGTTTTTGGCGAATATACAAAAATGAAAGAAATCTCATAATCATTAACAATACAACAGTACAGAAAACTTATGATCTTAAAAATATGATAATTAAAGAAAAACTTGCAGTTAGAGTTCTCTTCAATGAAAATACAAACATTGTAATGTTGAACCCATTTTCTGGTTGTATACTGGAAGTTTTGTGATAAAAAGGAGGAGAATTGCTGAAATCTAGTAAACAGATTGACTTAGAAGAACAGATACTTTCTTTACTTAAAAAGAATGCTCTTAAAATTGCAAATCTTATTTTCGATGATAAAGAGATTCAAGCTCTACAGGAATATGCGAACATAGTATCTATAAAGAGACTTGGTTATAATGATCATGGTCCTGTTCACATGAGAAAGGCAGCTTTGAATTCACTGAAAATGTTTAAATTGCTGGAAGAGGCAAATGTTAAATTTAATCTGGAGAAAGAAGGAATCGGTACCAAAGAGGATAGTTTGTTAGCAGTACTCGTTGCCTCTTTACTGCATGATTTAGGCATGACAGTTGCGAGAGATAATCATGAATTTACCAGCATCTATCTGGCAATACCAATCATCGATAGATTACTTCCTCAAATATATGGAGATGAAATTGCAAAGAAATCAATTGTTAAATCGATGATTGTAGAAGGAATTTTGGGGCACATGGCGACCCAAAGGATTCATACTCTGGAAGCTGGATTAGTTTTGGTTGGAGATGGTTGTGACATGGAAAAAGGCAGAGCCAGAATTCCTACTCTGTTGAAAACTGAACCAAGACGAGGAGATATTCACAAATATTCAGCCAGCGCAATCCAGAAAGTTACAATCGAAAAGGGAGTTAAGAAGCCTATAAACATTACGGTTGAGATGATTCAATCGGTGGGTTTTTTTCAGATTGAGGAGGTGTTGTTTCCCAAAATCAATTCCAGTCCGGTAAAGCAGTATATAGAACTCTATGCGGGGCTGCAGGGGAAACCGCTGCTGAAATATTTATGATGCTAATTCGTAATTACTGAATATTCAATGAGATAGTGAAACGAGAGTTGTTTTTGATAAATTTCATGAAAAATTATATTGACAGGATAACCAACATAAAAGACTTTGCACATGCGTTTGCACGCGGGAGTAGCTCAGTGGTAGAGCTCTACCTTGCCAAGGTAGTTGTCGCGGGTTCAAATCCCGTCTCCCGCTCCATTTTTTTTATGCCTGAAATAATCATTTTTGGCGACATCGCCAAGCGGTAAGGCAAGGGTCTGCAAAATCCTCATCCCCGGTTCAAATCCGGGTGTCGCCTCCAGTTTATCTGCCGGAGTGGTGGAAGTGGTAGACACAAGGGACTTAAAATCCCTCGGGCTTCGGCTCGTGCCGGTTCAAGTCCGGCCTCTGGTACCATAAATATGCTGACTTAGTCAGCATTTTTTTTTACCACAAACTCTAACTCATGAAAATCATCAACTTAAGAAATTCTTGATTGCTGTATTTAACATATCTAACGAAACTTATATTGACATTAAATCCCTACATTTTAACTAGTCGCCAAAAATGTATAATTTTATAATTCTGAAAGATAAATAGTAGTCAAACTGATAAAACATAAGCAGTTAATTTCATAGATTACCGCAATTGAGCTAATCTCAGTTAATTACGATTATTATGAAAAAAACTACAAGATTTAGGTTTACATAAAGATCAGAAGAAAAAAACAAAAAAATATTTGTAAAAAAACGGAGGATAGATGAATAGACCCCAACC
>JAQVBK010000023.1 GCA_028690365.1 Candidatus Cloacimonadota bacterium | reverse complement strand
GGCCAGTGTGGCCGGAGTGGAATACATAAACGACTCCAAAGCCACTAATGTGAATTCCTGCTGGTATGCCCATAATACCTGAATACACTGCCAGTAGTATGGCAATAACCGTAAAAATCCACTGTATAATTCTTGATTTATCTGGTCTGTTGAAACGACCATACATCCAGGCGCAGAAAGCAATTATGACGAGATAAAAAAGAACTTTTACCAATTGATCTCCCTCAAGTAAAAATGAAAGAGTCCTTAGTAGATAGAGAACTGTTAGAATCAGCAGAAATCCCATAATCTCTTTAAAGATATTCATCCATTCGCCGGGCTGAGGTAGCGCTTTTATTGCTTTTGGCCAAATTCCCAACAAAATAAATGGAGAAGCTAATCCCAAACCGATAGTCAAGAAAATTGCAAAAATCAGGGCAGGTGGTTGACTAAATGCGAATCCCAGTGCAGCACCAAGCAAAGGAGCCGTACACGGTGTTGCCAGTAATACAGCAAACATCCCGCTGAAGAACGATCCAGCTAATCCTTTTTTCATAGTTGCTTTAGAGGCAGTTGTAATTCCAGGAGCAGTGAAAATGAAAACATCAAACAGCGAAAGTGCAAAAATAAAAATCACTACGATTAATATTGAAACAAAAACCGGGCTTTGAAACTGAAATCCCCACCCTATAAGTTCTCCGGAAGCCTTGAGGGCAGCAACTACAGTAGCTAAAACGGCAAAAGAAACAAGTACGCCCGTAGTATAAACAATTGAACTGACAAAAATTTGTCTATTGCTCTGACTGCTTTCTCTAACCAATCTCATGGCAATAATAGATAAAACGGGTAGCACACAAGGCATCAAATTAAGTATAATCCCGCCCAGATAAGCCATAATGAATATCTTTAGGAGACTTAAACCTCCGGTCGCTGATTGAGTAGTCGTTTCAGGCGGTGTAAAGAAAATTTCGTTTTCAAACTGCTCCGGCATAAGACAAGCTCCCGATTCCAGACAATATTGATAAGCAGTTCGAACTATAAAGACATTGTCGGTTGGCTTGAATTCTTTCGTAAAAGAAAATTTTCGTTTGAGAGCAACTGTACCGTAGTAATCAATAGTTCCTGTGTAGGAAAGCTTTCCTTCCGGATACTCGGTTGGTGAAAAAACAACCCCGGGAACCGGATCAATTTTAAGATAAAAATATTCTTCATCGTGGACTTGATGTATTGAATCAGGTATAGTGAAAGTAGCATAAATGTAATCATCTTCAATTCCAACAACCGGAGCTCCATAAGACTGTGCAATCAGATTAGATACAGCCAGACATATAAATAAGCAAGTTAGTATCGTAGTTATACGGTTATTGAATCTAAAATGTCTGTTCATTTGTTTTGGCTTATTCTTGGACTGAAGTGTCGCGAAAATTTGCGGATAATTTCATCTTTATCCAGATTGTTATTTTGCAAGTACTGATCAACGGTCAGTGAATTTTCCCAATAAACCTCAAATGTCGTAATGAGAGTTCTTGTCATATCTCCATGTTCAATAACAAGATAAGTGAGATTTTCCTCAGGATTGATTTGATTAATCATGGAAACCATAACGATTTCCTCATCGAAGATGTGTAATTTTATCGGAAGATGAGCTGACAGTCTGATCTCTTCACCCTGAGAAATATAACTCAACATTCTGTACAAAAACCATTCAATCTTCTCGTCTTCAATTTCAAAAATAGATTTGTATACAACACCTCGTGACATACTCATCAACTGTGCATCATTGATTTCAGCCGAATCCAACATCGCATAGGGTTTTTTGCAAAAGGAGTAGACAAACTTCTGGGATTGAAGCTCAAGTTTATCATATTTATCGATAATGGTTGCCGGAGTACTGTATACCTGAATAAAATCAAGAGGAGACGACCTTTTTATCTGTACTTTATAAACTGGAGTTAACATTTGCGGAATGGTTTCCAGAAGTTCAAGGCGATCTTTTTGTTGCTCAATAATCTGATCAAAAGCTTTCTCCGGATTTACGGCTTCAAAACGCCTGACCTTACCTAGCTTTTCAACACACAAACCTTTGCTGATTAAACCATCCAAAACCGAATATATCTTTGAGCGGTTTACTTTTGCACACTGAGAAATTTCTGTAGCCGTAAAATTATTTTTTCTCAATAAACAAAAATAAACCTTTGCTTCATTCTCTGTCAAGCCTGCATTTAACAGCAACTTAATGCTTTGTTCCATTTTCTTCTCCTTTCTGTTGCCATGTCCGTGACAACAAATATACCCGACTCTTGCACGTCAAACTATTTTTGCAAAATAAGTCTATAAATAAGCTTCATAACTGGTTATAATTCTCTCATTTCGATTCTTTTTCTTTTTATCTTGCCAAAAAGATGCTGCCTTCTTTATTAAAACTGAAATAAGAGAGGGGTAAAAATGCACAAAAGACAATTGACTATTAAGCAAGAAATGAAGTATTATGGTATGGTATTCTCACTGATCATACTGATAGTCTTCGGTACTTTTCTGTCTGTTTATTTTATCTCTTCTACTTATCAGAATGTCAGGTTATCAATTCAAGCAACTAATAATAGAATCAGCACTTATGTTGACGGACTCTTCAGGGAAATTGTGAACACTTTGGAAATTTTGGTCGATTTACACAAAACTTCAGGATACAAGATAAATTCAGACAAAGAAAAAGCTCGAATGCTCAAAATGTATAATTTATATTCTGAAAGCAATAGCAACATAAAATATATCTATTCGGGTCTTGAAGATGGAAGCCTGCTAATTGATAATTACATTACCCCGCAGCAGTATGATTCCAGGGAAAGACCTTGGTACAAATCTGCCATTAAAAGCAAACCTGTTCCTTCAGTAGGTTTACCATACCGTGATATCAACACAAATGAATGGTTGATTTCTCAAAGTAAAGCTATTACTGATGATAATGGAACCGATTATGGCGTAATGGCTATTGATATAAATATTGATGATATCGCTACTCTCCTAAGTCGAAAATACCAATTTAAAACTCAAAGAAGTTATGTTATCCTAAATGACGGAACAATTGTAATTCATCCCGATCAAAAATACATAGGGCAGATTTATATTGATATTCTAAACAAAATTGAATCGGATAGTGGATTCATAAGATATGATTTGGAAAAAAGAAGAGTCTGGGCTTATTATGAAAAAATACCTACTACCGGCTGGACCATGATTACAGCTGTTGACAGAAGTGAAATTATTAATCCAATAATCATTCAGATGTCCATATTTCTGTTTCTAACATTAATCCTCTCTTTCATTTTGGGTTTTATTCTGGAAACTGTATTTGCCAGAAGAATTGCCAAGCCATTAATCCAACTCGGAGAAAGGGTTAACGCAATCACATCGGGGAAAGACCTTACCGATAATCCTTACCGGTATTCAAACTCAGAAATAGCCAGAATAGCCGATAATATAGAAAAACTGGCAGAGAAGTCCCTCAATAAGAAAACCAGGGAACTTCACGCAATTTTATCTTCAACTGCTGATGGAATTTTGGTCATCGACAGATCTGAGAAAGTAGTGTATTTTAACAGACAAATTATTGATTTGCTAGAAATTACTGAGGAAATAGTACTTTCAACAAACATTAACTTCTTCTACGATCATGTTATCTCAAAACTAAAATCTCCCGAATCATTTGCTAGCCACACAAAACCTTTGCATAATTCTTCACTAACCAGAACACTTGAGTTGCCCCTAAAAAATGGAAAAACTTTGGAGTGTTTTTCTACACCATTTGAGGAAAATGATTTAATAGTCGGCAGAGTGTGGAGTTTTCGTGACATATCTCTACGAAAAAAAGCTGAATCTGATTTAATGAAGCAACATCAGTATCAGAAAATTGTGGCAGAAGTCTCAGCTGAATTTGTTAATTCAAATCCTCAAATCATCGATTTAAAACTGAACTCAATGTTCACAAAGATCGGGAACTTTTTAGAAATTGACAGGGTTTTTATTGCCGGAATCAGTAGTGATGAAAAATCAATAGTCATTTCCAATGAATGGTGCGGCAAAAACTTAGAACAGCTGAAAGATCTGGTTAAGGATATTGAAATCAAACAACTCCACTGGTTGTCAAATCTCATTGAAAATCATAAACCTGTTAACATTACTGACAGCAATGCTCTGCCCGATGAGGCAGATATTGAAAAACAATATTTATCTACCTGCAATATCAAATCGCTGATTGCCTTGCCCATGATAAAAAACCACAAATTTCTTGGTTATTTTGGATTCGCCACCAATTATCAACACAGAGTCTGGGATGAATCGCTAATTGAATTTCTGGTTCTGTTAACAAATGTCATTACTGATACCATGGTAAAGAATAAACTGGAATTAGATATGCTCAGAACAAAAGAACAGTTGATTAAGCTGGAGAAAAAAAATGCTATTCTGGCTATGGCAGTAACAGCAAATCATGAAATTAATCAACCTTTAATGATTATTCGTGGAAATGCAGAAATACTTCAGGCAAAACTGACCGATCAGTCTAACGAGAAACACTTTACAAGGATCTACGATTCATTGGAAAGGATTCAGGAATTACTACTGAATTTGCAAAGTATTAACGAAGTGGAGTTTACTTCTTATACTGAAAACACCAATATGATCAAATTGAATGAACAAATCCAGGAAGAATAACCGAAGCATATTTAGATTTTTCAGCACTCGTTCATACTGAGTGCTAATTTTTTATTGACAGTTAATCGCTGTCATTTTTTTTTGCTTGAAAAAATTCAGGAGGAATTATGGCTGACAAGAAAATTGACAAAGGAAGTCTCTCCATTCATTCAGAAAACATATTCCCGATTATAAAGAAATGGCTTTATTCAGAACACGACATTTTTTTAAGGGAATTGATTGCAAATGCAGTTGATGCAATGAATAAGAGAAAAAAGATTGACCCCGAAGTAAAAGATGAAGATTTAAAGATTGAAATCAACATTGATAAGAAAAAGAGAACAATTGAGATTTCTGACACAGGAATCGGAATGACTGAAGATGAAATTAAAAAGTACATCAACCAGATAGCTTTCTCCGGAGCTGAAGAATTTGTAGAGAAATACAAAGATGTACAATCAAACATTATCGGGCATTTTGGACTGGGTTTTTACTCATCATTCATGGTCTCAGAAAAAGTAACTATTGACTCACTCTCATATCAGAAAGATTCAGAAGCTGCTCACTGGGAATGTGATGGAACTACCGAATACTCCATGTCACCAGGAAAACGTAAAAAAGTAGGAACTACGGTCACGCTTCATCTCAACAAGGATTCGGATGAATTTCTTGAAGATAATAAAATCAGAGAATTGCTGGAAAAATACTGCAGTTTTATGCCATTCTCCATTGAGTTTGACAAGAAAACCGTTAACCAGAAAGAAGCGCTTTGGAACAAAAATCCCAAAGATGTAAAAGAAGAAGATTACATAGAATTCTACCGCAATCTCTTTCACGAATACGAGGAACCATTATTCTGGATACATCTAAATGTAGATTATCCGTTCAGATTAAAAGGAATTCTCTATTTCCCAAAAATCAAATCCAATTTAGATTTGCAAAGAGGAAAGGTTAAACTGTTCTGCAATAATGTATTCGTAGCTGACAACCTCAAGGAGTTTGTCCCTGAGTTTCTGCTTTTATTAAAAGGTGGAATTGATGTACCTGATATTCCTCTCAATGTATCCAGAAGCTTTCTGCAAAATGATTCTGAAGTAAAAAAGATCTCCAAATATCTGGTAAAAAAAGTTTCCGATCATTTTAAAGAGACCTTTAACAACGACAGGAAAAAATATGAATCATACTGGCAAGACATCGATCAATTCTTCAAGTATGGCGTTCTTACCGATGAAGATTTTTATGAAGCTGTAAAAGATATAATTGTTTTTAAATCATCAACCGGTGATTATGTCACTGTTAATGAATACATTGAGAGAAACAAAAGTGACGAAAAGACCAGAAAAATCTATTATGCTGCCAGCGAAAACACTCAGGTTAGCTATATTGAAATGATGAAAAAAGAGGGCTTTGAAGTTCTTTACAATTCCTCTCCAATCGACACTCACTTATTACAACATATTGAGTCAAAACTTTCGGATATTCAATTTGTCAGAGTTGACTCAGAGATAAACGATATCCTTGTTGATAAAGAGAATAAAGAAATAGCTGATCAGAATAACTGGACTGTGTCTGATAAAATTGCCGATATCTTCGACAAGGTATTCAATCCGGAAAAAGAAGCTATATTCTCAGAAAAAGACTATAAAGATTTTCTAAAAAAATACCCTTCGGCAGCAACAGTTCTGCAAAACAATCTGGTAACAGCTGAAAAAGAAACTAAAATTAAACCTTTCACTCTGAACCGCACCCAAATCAATGAAATCGGAATAGAAGCTTACAAAGAACTTAAAAACAAAGCTTACAGTCCAGTTACAGTAGAAATTAAGAGTTTGAAATCTGAGAATATTCCGGCAATGGTTGTATTCAATGAACACATGCGAAGATTCCATGAAATGAATTCAGTTTTCAACAGTGGTGGCTACGATATGCTTAACTCCCACAACCTGGTAATAAACAGCACTAATCCTATAGTTAAAAAAATTGCTGAAATGAATGATGAAAACAGACACGATGATGTAGTTCTACTCTGCAATTACATCCACGAACTTGCCCTATTGGAGCAAAAACAGTTCAATGGGAAAGAACTGGCAGGTTTCATTGAAAAAGCCAATAAGGTAATGAGTCTCATAAAATAACTGAATTTAACAAGTATACAAAACCCACAATCTGCCGCAGTTTGTTCTGCGGCATTTTACATTTAAAACCTATGTTCAGACTTAACTCATCTGCTGCGTACTCCAGAGATTGATTAGTGTAATTTGCTCTTGATTTTCAAGTGAATCAAAGGCAAAACTAATTATCCTACAATCTGGTATTTAGGTATTATTGCTCTTTTCATTTTTTCAACAATTGACAAATAGTTTGAAAAATATTTTCTGGTAATTAAAAAATGGAGAGCATATGAAGAAGACCTTCGTTTTGGACACAAATGTTTTAATTCACAATCCTCAGGCACTTTTTTCCTTTGAGGACAATAAGGTTGTAATTCCAATCACGGTTATAGAAGAAATTGATAACTTCAAAAAAGGATTGGATGAAAAGGGCAGAAACGCCAGACAAATCGGTAGATATCTGGACAAAATCAGAGCCAAGGGCAGTCTCAAAGACGGAGTAAGCCTTGATAACGGAGGTTTCCTCCAGGTTGCCATCAGCTCGGAAATAGCAGAATTGACTGAGAAACTGCTAAGCACCAATATAAATGATAACCTCATTATTGGTACCGCTCTTTATATGAAGAAGATTGAGCCTAAGTCTATCGTTGTGCTTGTTTCCAAAGATGCTAATGTAAGAATAAAAGCTGACTCCGTGGGTTTGACGGCAGAAAATTTCGAGACTGATAAAATTAAATTTGAAGAATTATATACCGGTTTAATCAATCACGAAGTCGATGAAAAACAATTCACGAAGATGAACAAAGAGAGTTTTCTGCCTGCCGACTTTGCAGATTTGAATCCAAATCAATTTGTAAAACTCATTTTAAAAGGCACCGATGATTACACTCTTTGTAGATATTCTGCTGAAAATAAATCAATTTATCCTTTAGCCTTCTATAAAAATCAGGAAATTTTTGGAATAAAAGCTTTGAACGATGAACAAAGAATGGCTTTTGATCTACTTCTGGATGACTCAATTAAACTAGTAACTCTGGTCGGGAAAGCAGGTACCGGAAAAACACTTCTGGCAATAGCTGCCGGTCTGACTAAAGTACTGGAAGAAAACAAATACAAACGTTTAGTGATCTCTCGTCCCATCTCACCATTAGGAAAAGACATTGGGTATCTGCCCGGAACCAAATCCGAAAAGATGAACCCATGGATGCAACCAATATACGACAACATGGAATTCCTGATTTCAGGGAAAAATGAACAGGAAGAAAAAACCAATGGCAAAATTTTCGGCAAAAGAAAACCATCTATCGAAGACTATCTTGATTTTAATTTCGTAGAACTTGAACCGCTTACCTACATAAGAGGAAGAAGTTTGCCAAACCAATTCCTGATTATTGATGAAGCTCAAAATTTGACTCCACATGAAATGAAAACAATAATCACACGAGCAGGTTCTGGCACAAAAATAGTTCTGACAGGTGATCCTTATCAGATTGACATTCCTTATCTCGATTCAGAAAGTAACGGACTCAGTATGGCTGTAGAAAAATTCAAATCTGAATTGATTATCGGACATATAACGTTGGAAAAAGGTGAGCGCTCAACTCTAGCCGATATAGCAGCTAAATATTTCTAAAAAAATCTAAAATGAATAAGGGCTTTTCAGTAGTAAGAGTAGTTGATGCCAGAATGGGTATGTGTCTGGCAAAAGCAATTACAGACAAATCAGGAAACATCATTCTTGATGCCGGTATGTATATTACTTCTAATCAACAGATTATCCAATTTAATCAACTTGGCATCAAGAGTATTCTGGTAGATAACTCTAAAAGTCTAACTGATTTTGCAATACCTGTAAAGCTTCCCAAATCCAAACAGTCATTAAAAAAGACTAAAAGTCCTGAACAAATTGTATCTGAATTAAAGGAAGAACTGGCAGAAGCCAGGGAGTTTTATAATGCTTCTGAGAAAGTTGTTAGCGATATCATGCACAACGTTCGTTCCGGTAAGGCAATTCCTCAAAATGTTGTCGACAATACTGTAAAAGAAGTTATCGGAAGTATTTCACGCAATTATCAGGCTCTTCTCAGTATGACAAATCTGCGCCAGTATGATGAGTACACTTTTAATCACAGCGTAAATGTCATGGTTCTGTCTCTTTCACTGGCTTATCATCTTAATCTCACTAACGATGAGATATTCTCTATTGGAAAAGGTGCAATTTTGCATGACATCGGAAAGGCAAAACTTCCGATTACTTTGATTAATAAACCCGGCAAACTTAGTGATTATGAATTTAACTTGATTAAAACTCACCCGATACACGGACTCGAAATTTGCATGCAAGAACACATCAAAGATGATATAGTCAATGATATTGTAGGACATCACCATGAATCATATGACGGTTCCGGTTATCCCGAGCATCTCAGAACCAGAGAGATTTCAAAATACGCTGCCATAGTATCAATCTCCGATTTTTATGACGCACTTACAACTCAGAGAAGCTATAAACAGGTAATCAATCCGCCCGAAGCAATAAACATCATTTACGGAACTTCAAATAAAAAATTCGACCGCAGATTGGTAAATTATTTCATCAAAACTGTAGGTATATATCCTGTAGGAAGCATTGTAAAACTTGCCAGTAAAAGAATTGCAATGATTGTTGGATTTAACTCTGATGATCTACTGACTCCTGTCTGCAAAATTCTGGTTAATGCCAATAATACGGTTAATCTTGATAGGGAAACTATCTCTCTTGCTGAAACTGATGATTTCATTGAAGATACTAATCCCGATATCAGACTCAAAGTTAAACTACAGGACGTTCTTTAGAATGATTCCAGAGAAAGACAGAAGCTGGTCAGAAATCAATCTTGATCATTTTGAGTACAATTTGGAGCAATTGAAATCTCTCTTGAATAACAGCGAAAATTTTATGCAGATCGTAAAAGCAGATGCATACGGACATGGAGCTTTCGAAATTGCCGAATCAGCTCTTAGAAACGGAGCAGTCATGTTAGGCGTTGCAAATTGTGATGAAGGAATGCTACTGAGATATCAACAGGTTAACTGTCCAATTTTGATTTTGTCACCTTCATTTAGCGATGAAATCTCCAAAATTGTTAATAATAATCTGACTCCTTCAATTTCCAATCTTGATTTCGCCATTAATTTGAATAATTATTGTGTTTCTTTAAACAAAGAAATTATGGTTCACATTAATCTGGATACAGGAATGGGAAGAAGCGGAATTGAAGCAGAATTTGCAATGGATTTAATCAGATCTGTTATTAACCTCAGTAACCTGAAAATTGAAGGAATATTTAGCCACTTTGCAGCCAGTGAATCAGATCTGTTGTTTACTCAAAAACAGACCAATAGATTCAAAAGAATTCTAGATAGTTTAAACTTTAAACCTTGTTATATTCACATTTCCAATAGCTCAGGTGTAGTTACAGCCGAGAATGATTTCTGCAATCTTGTTCGATTCGGTATATTATCTTTCGGCATTTACACTTCTAAAACTATCAGAGAAAAAGTGGATATTAAACCTGTGATGTCCTTTAAATCGCGTTTATCTCAGATAAAAACAGCAAAAGTAGGTGAATCAATTGGTTATAATCAGACATTCGTCACTAACAGACCGTTAAGATATGCAATCATTCCTGTAGGTTATGCTGACGGATATGATTTTATGCTGTCAAACCTTAGTCAGGTTTTGCTGAGAGATGAGTTATGTCCTGTAATCGGCCGAATTAGCATGGACATGATTGCAGTTGATATTTCCGGTGTCCCAGAAGCTCAGGTTGACGACATTGTTACCCTGCTCGGAGATCACCCTGACGAGATAACTGCAGAAAACCTTGCTACTCTATACAATGGATCATCCTATGAACTCATTAGTCAGATTGGCAGGAGAGCAAAAAGATACTTCCTAAAAGATGACAAGATAAAAACTTCCGAGCCAATCCTAAGGCGTGATTTCGTTTCATCAGATTTCCCCGACACTAAACTAAATCTTGTTATCGAATCTGCTATCACCCAAAGACTTCAAAGCAGAGAAGTCGCTAATCTGGTTTATGACGAAATTCTACGTAAGCTCTTCGCAGACAAAGATAAAGACATTAGCTACCGGAAAGACTTTAAACATGAAATCGTTTTTACAGAATCTACTGAATTTCCTGAATACTACAGAACTACCACCACTTTACAATTCAACAAAAAAATCACACATGATTATTTCTACGTTGTGTGTGCAAACAGCAGTTCTGAGCTTGCCCGATATTTCTTAAGAAATGATGTAGAATACCGTTGGCTGTTAGATGAAAATGTTTTGCTTTCAGAAAAGATGTTCACAATTACAGACGCCAGAATAAATGGAATTCCGCTTGATTACAATATAAAAGTCAATAACTCTTGTCTGGAAATATTTTTTACTTCAGAAAAAATTAAGGATCTCATTGGTCAGGAAGTCAATTTTTCAATTTCTACAGAGACATTCTATCCGCGTAAAAATCATCAACTTACAGTATACATTTCAGAATTGACAAAAGGTGTTCACATTAGTTTTAAACATGTTAAAAATGCTGAAAATATTGAAATTATTCAAATCTTTTCAGGACAGAAGAAATTCCCTGAAATCATAAGTGAAAACAATATCCTTCTCATCAAGACTTCTTCTAATGAATGGATTTTCCCCAACAGTGGAGTGGTTTTTGCATATTGATATTGTAGGGATTAGCTCAGACAGCATGGCATCTCTGCCTTTTCCCAACCAATCCGGAGGCTAAATGAAATATCTTATAATTGTTTGTATACTTTTGCTGCTCTCATGTGACAAAAGTAATAGTGAAAATTCCGATTCCCAATTACGCCAACAAATTGGTCAGATGTTGATGGTTGGATTTAGAGGAACAGAAATAAACAATTCGAGTCAGATTGTCACAGATATCACTCAACACAATCTCGGAGGAGTAGTTCTTTTCGATTATGATGTTGCCCTCTCAAGTTACGGTAGAAACATCACTGACCCTGATCAACTAAGGGATTTGACCTCTTCTCTAAAAGAATATACCTCTACCCCACTTTTAATTGCAATCGATCAGGAAGGCGGAAGAATTAACAGACTAAAACCAGGATATGGTTTTCCAAAATCTGTTTCACAACAGTATCTGGGAACCATCAACAATCCTGATTCAACCCGTTTCTACGCAGGAAGAACTGCACAAACTCTCTTAGAAATGGGAATTAATGTGAATTTTGCCCCAGTAGTTGATCTTAACATTAATCCTGAAAATCCAGTAATCGGAGTACTTGAAAGGAGTTTTTCTGCCGATCCTTCAGTAGTGATCAATCATTCCCAGATAGTTATTGAAGAACACTCAGCCAGAAACATTTTTTGTACTCTGAAACATTTTCCAGGACACGGCAGTTCTTCGGCAGACTCCCACCATGATTTTGTCGATGTTACTTCTACCTGGTCAGAAAGTGAATTGCTTCCGTATTATTCTTTGGCATCATTATCAAATGTTTTTGTGATGACTGCTCACATTTTTAATTCAGAATTAGATCCAGACTATCCCGCAACTCTATCTAACAAAATCATCACCGATATTCTGAGAAAGGAAATCGGGTTTTCGGGAGTTATTTTCTCTGACGACATGACAATGAAAGCAATTACAGATTATTATGGTTTGGAAAGTGCTCTGGAATTGACAATCAATGCCGGGGTTGACATTCTGATATTTGGTAATAACCTTGTGTATGATGAAATGGTTGTAGAAAAAACAGTTTCTCAAATCATCAGTCTGGTTAATGAAGGAAAAATTTCCAGAGAACGAATCAACGAATCTTATCAAAGAATTATGACTATGAAGAACAGTCTCATAGAGAAATAAAGATGAATAATTTCAGCAATATTAACCTAGCCAGACTTCAATGCAATAATGTTAAGAAAATTGATCTAACTGATACCATAACTATTTATAAATTAGCTTTAGGATGGAGATAGAATGCAAAAGTATAATTTCAGAATAATGATAATTACCGGAATTGCAGTAGTTTTTCTCTTGGTTTTCTTCAAACTCAGATTAGCTCCCTACAAATCAAATGCTATTGCTAAAATTAATGGGAATTTAATCTACAATTCAGAATTCAAAGAATTTTCCAAAAATATGAAATTCAGAGACATTAATGATAAAAAGAGAGCCCTGGATTCAATGATTAATCAAAAAATCATTCACATTTATGCTGAAAAGTCAGGAATTCTAGAGAACGAATTGAAACCGGAATTTATAAAAGAACAGAATTACAAATTCCAACAAGAATTGATTGAGTACTATTTTAACAAATATCTTGATGAGAATAGCAAACCATCTGATGCTGAAATCAAAGATTATTACAACAATACTGAGCTTTTCACTCTCTATTATCTGGGCTTTTCAAATGGTGCTGATGAAACCGGTTCCAGCATTGAAACTGCAAAAATTCTCCTCGATGAAGGACTACCTTTCGCTGAAGTGTTTGATAGAATTCATCCTGATAAAAAAATCGAATCTCACTATATTGGTTCGTTTGATCTAAATGATTTAGAAGAAGAAATGCCTGTATTTTATGAAGCAGTAAAGAATCTTCCTGTTGATAAATACAGCAAACTTTTAAATACTGATTTTGGAAAAATTATTCTGTATCGTGCTAAAACTGTACCCCTAAAAAAAATCTCTTCGTATCTTAGAGATAAACTTGTAATTCAAAAAAAATACGGACTTGATAAAGAATTCACTGAAAACTACCGGAAACTTTTGGTAATAGACTCAACAACTATCAAAGAGATACTAGATAGTAAAGATTTGATGGATAAAGACAACCTCAGTAAAATAATCGTCAGATATTCTGATAATGACGACGAAATAACCCTGAGAACTTTTATGCAGATTGCCAGAGACCTACTAAACTATACGATCACTCCTGATCTGGAATTTGAAGAAGTTCTGCCCGTTATAACAACCATATCGGTACGCCAACGAATGTTTAACGACGCAATCAGAGAAAATCTTGATAATGTTAATGAATTCAAAAAAATCTGGCGAAATGAAAAACAAGCACTGGAACTTGAACAAGCAAAAAAAGTCATTCAACACGTCATCGACAAATATAGTGAAACAGTATTTAAAGTTTCTGATGATGATGTCATGAAAGAGTATCTGGCTAAAAGGCATAGATATAGGAAATCAGGTTATTTTAAACTTCAGAGATTGATAGTAGATGACGAGATAAAAGCTTACGAAATCTATAATTCCCTTTTCGGTGGCGCAGATTTCTCGGAAATGGTGAAAACTCACTCAATAGAAAAAAATGCAGATTATACCTTGGGAATTACTAATTATCTAAAACGAGATGAATTGAAAGATCATTATGAAAAGCTTCTCCCTATAAAACCGGGAGAAATATCTGAGCCTCTGAAACAAGATGAGTTATATATAATCTATAAAATTCTGGACTTTCAAGAAGGCGCTATCACTCCTTATCCTGAAGTTCAAGATATAATAAGGACTGAATTAACTCTCTCCAAAGTAGAGAATTGGGTCAATAAAATTAAAACTGAGTATAACATAGAGATAGAGACTTTCTATGAGAATCTCGAGAATTAATAATTCATACAATTTACGGGAGAATCTATGTATATAAAAGATGCTTTTTCCAGTAGTTTGCAAACAATCTTTTCCCACAAAATCCGTTCTTTTTTGACAATTCTCGGCATCATGATTGGTGTAGCTGCAGTTGTAACCATGTTTTCTTCTGTTTATGGTTTAAAAAACCTTATACACAGAAATATTGAGGGGATGGGATGGAACAATTCACTGATTATAGTTACTTCTGATAATCAGAGGAGTGGAATGAGAAGAAGAAGAAACAGCTTTATGTACATCAACAGAGAAATAAAAGGTTTGAAATTCTCAGATTTTGAATACTTAAAAATCCACATCAAGCATCATCAAATCTACGGGATGATTGAATCCTGGCAAAGATTCATCATTGAAAACAAACAGAATTCAGTTAATATGAGAGCAACTAATACTGATTTTTTCCTGAATAAAACCTTTCCGCTTGCTGAAGGTAGGTTCTTTAATCGCTTTGAAGAAGAGGCTGCAGAAAAAGTATGTATTTTGGGGTATCATTTTGCTGAAAAAAACTTTGAAGACTCTCCTCTGAATAAAATGATTACTATTGGTGAACATCGCTATAAGATAATTGGAGTTTTAGATAATGATGAAATTAACAATAACGGATTCTCTTTTAATCCTTGGGAACGACGTCGCGATCTTTCTATGATCTACATTCCGCTATCTACGGGTGCAAAATATTACCGTTCAGACAGAAATATTGATTATGTATATATACAGTCTTCTGATGAAGCCGGTTTTAATCAGATGAAGAATGATGTAAGACAAGCCTTACTGATGCTACACAATATGTCACACGATTTTTCGTTTCAGGATATTGGTGCTGAGATGGTCAAAGTAACCACAGAATTGAATGAGATGCTGAGGAAATGGAATATAACTTTGACAGCGATTGCCTCCGTTTCCTTGATAGTGGGCGGGATTGGGCTCTTTAGCACTCTCATGATCTCAATCAGTGAGCGTATGATGGAAATAGGAGTCAGGAAAAGTATAGGTGCAAAAGAAAATGATATTTTTGTCTACTTTATCATTGAGGCAATCAGTCTGGCATTGATGGGAGCAGCGGTTGGGATACTCATCTCCGGTTCTTTGATAGCAATTATTGCCAGAACTGCATCTGTTGAATTTCCGATTCCACCTCAGGGGGTAATTCTGGGAATTGTCTTTGCAGTCACAATCGGCTTCCTATCAGGTATTTATCCTGCTATTAAGGCTGCCAGAATTGACCCGATTCAGGCAATATATTATTTTGAATAAGATCTAGGATTACTTCGAGCTAATAAGATACATCATGCCCTGAGTTTTATTACGGAGATTATTTGCTTTGCGTCTATTGTTGGACAGTGTTTGTTTTTTTCGAACTAATCAATTAAATATGTTTTCCTTTTGCTGATTTTCTTTTTCAGATAGTAGCCTTACCTTCATTTAGATTCGCAAATCGTATATTGTTGGTAATTGTGTAATTAATAAACAAGGGCGACATCTCTGCCGCCCCGTTTTTTTTCTATTTCAACATCAGCATTTTTTTGATCAATTTATCTTTACCATCAATGTTTAATTTGTACAAATACAATCCGGTAGAAACTTTTCTGCCTGATTCATCATCTCCATTCCAGACTACAGGATGTTTTCCCTTTTCATATTCTGAATTAATCAGTGTTTTCACTCTCTGTCCTTTTATGTTGAAAACAGATATATTTACATGGGCATCTTCTGGAATTGAGAAGGATATGGTTGTTCCGGAACCGCGTTCGGTATTAGAAGAACTGAAAGGGTTGGGATAAGCCACTAGTGAAATCTGCTCAGGGGTAACAACATCATCCCCAATATTGACAAATTCCGCTATAGAGCCATAGGAGAAACCGTTGATCTCAGTCCACGGAAGCGGCATCAAATCACCGTTGGTAAACCAGAATGCCAGAGAATCTTCATTAGTAAAACTGAAACTGAATTTATCATCCTCAGAATACGGCATATTAAAGATATCAATAACATCATTGTTTTCTATCTTCTTCAAACTTACAGATGAAGCGGTTTTTACAGCAATTGCAGTTTCTCCACCTCTGTTGGTTTGCAGAGAAACATCGCTGTTGTCAAATTCAGCGACTTCATGAAGCTGCAAAGCGGAATCTATACGATAAACTCTGCCGTTGAATGCACAGATGATATCTTCTCCCAGAGTTACGCTGATTTTCTCTGTTGGTTCATACTCTGGAATAATATACTCGTACGTAGTAAAGGATTCTCCAAAATTATCGGAGTACAATATACTAAAACGATCATTCTCATCATACTGACCACTGTTAGAAATTTCTCCCAATACTGCAACTACAATCTTATTTTCTTTTATAGCAATATCATAGAAATAATTCAATCTGTTGGCAGATTCATGAATTACGTTTTCATTAAGCGTTCCGGTCTGCAGATTCAAGTTTGATAAAACCATCTGTCTGGCAAAAATAGAACCGAACAAATCATGTCTTCTTTGAAATGCCAATCTCTTATCGTATTTATAGTCCTTATCATATCCAGTTGCAACATGAGTTGACCCGAATTTATGAGCCGACATATCCCAAACTCCGCCGGAACTATGATTTGCCGGATCACTTCCGCTACGACGTACATATCCTCTTCTGATCTGATAAACAGAACCATAAAGTCTAATAACTCCTCTATAACCTATCGGATCAGTTTCCGGGTAAACAGGATTATACCAGGGCCAGTCTATGTCTCCGGGCCAGGAAAGAGGATCATCTTCAAGTATCTGAGGAAGTTTGTATCTATGTAAATCAACATAGGTATATAGAGAATCATTATGCCACATATGTGGAGTGGAGGGATGAGGATGCTGGTATTCAAGGGAAATTATACCATCTAAATGGGGATTACCTTCGCCATCACCCTTTGCAGCAAAAGAACCATACAAATAGATATCTTCACAATTAGGTGATTTTACTTCATTATTCTCAAAAGGATCTCTGTGTTTATATTTGATATAAATTCTCTCTCCTGATATTAACGTAAAATAATCAGTCATATTAACGGAGACTCCGGCTTCAATGTCACCATGGGGGTTTTCACCCGGAACCGTATTTGTATAAAGAATATCTCCAGTGAGGTATACATTGTCATCACTCAGCCAAACTTGATTTCCGCTTATTGTTCCCTCTATCCATAGAGTAGAAGGCACAAAAACTGAACTTCCATCAGCTAAAGACCCTGACGGACCTTCTACCCACAAGGTATCTTTCATCATGATCTCATTATATCCCAGAATCTCATTTGGATTATAATTAGTCGGATATCCAGGACCATAAACAGGAAATGCTTCTATACCTGTTTCAATAATATCACCCAACATTGATTCGTAGGCGTTACCATCAATTTTTACGTATATTATTTCGTAAATTGATTCACTTCCAAAAGGTTGATTAGCATTTTCAAGTAAATGCAGGTCTTCAGTAGAACTTACTGAGAGAGGATAGTTTTCTTCATAGCCTCCGGGAAATGCTAATTCATAATTTGGGGATCCTGCACGCCAAATGAACTCTTCACCGGTAGTGGCAAAATCCCGAAAAGTTGGATATCCATTATTTTGACCTCCGCCGACTAGTTTTATGTAAATGCTGGTGTTGCTGTGTACTCTACCCGATAGAACATCTTGTCCGAAAAAGTATACTTCACCTTCTGTTGTTCCCGTATCGGCATTTTCGTTCGTGTCAGTTTCTGTAAAGTAGCTGAATCTGTGAGTCAAAGCTTCCAAATCTCTTAAATAGTTGAAATAGAGCTCATTGTTTTTAATCACTATTTTGGGAATATCATAAACTTCTGAATCAACCACATAGTTTTCAAAACTCTGTCCTCCATCAGAAGAAGCTGCTATCGAAAGAAGTCCGTTCGCGTAATCATTGTAAACTATGTAGATAATGTTAGGGTTGTTTTCGTTTACAGCTATAGATGGATAGCATATATCAAAATTGTTTTTACTATCGACATTCTCATTGGAGTAAATCAGCTCTCCGCCTAGGTTCATTTTGGCAAAACATAGTTTAGATTCATCTTGTTCCTTAACATAAGTTACGTAGACAACACCATTGACAATCTGGTAACCTGATTCGGAATTGAAGTTGGTAAAATTGAACTCGGGGACAATCACATCACTCAAACCTGCGAATATTAAGCCTGGGATGAGTATTAAAACAAAAACTACACTTCTCATAATTCCTCCTTTCTTTATTTCTTCTTTGATTAAACATCTCATTGAACACCATTGCAATATTGAAGCCAATACTAATTATTCACTAATTATTTACAGAATTGTTGATTAGAATGTACCTTCTTACTTTATAATATTAAACAAAATAATAACAATAAAATTCTGTCTCTTGGTTGAAGTGATTAATTTTTAAAAGAAACTTGCTAAAAGAACCATCACTAAAAATTTATGACTATCTTAAAAAGGAGTTGGTGATGCTTAAGATAAATTTTAGAAATAACGAATTGATACTGGTTTTGGGGTATTCCCGATTAAATATTACATTACAGCATTATCTGATATGAAGACACTAACGATTTTACATTTTGTCATTTTTTTTAGGTCGATAGATGCAATTTAAAGTGATTCTAAAAACCATAGTCTCATCGATATCATTGACCTTTGATGACGAGTTTGTAACAGAACTGAGTTTCATTAATAGCAATGAGGTTGATTCAAACTCAAACAGATTTATCATTGTTTCTGAAATTTCTGAAAGTGCTCTATTCACTCAAAATTTCATAAAGTTATCGAACATTAAAAAAAGAATCATTTTAAATAGTCTAACTCAATTGGAAGATTATTTTTCAGGCAGACCGGTTAATTTTTCGATTCCGGTAAAGTACAAAACTACTTCTTTTTGCCAAAAAGTCTTTGATACTATAACTAAGATACCATATGGTCAAACAATGACTTATAAGCAGATCGCACAGAAGATGGGAAATCCGGGAGCTTCAAGAGCAGTAGGCAATTCACTTTCATCTAACAAAATACTCATTATTATTCCCTGTCATAGAGTGGTCAAAAGCAATGGTGAAAGCGGTGGATATGCCGGAGGGATAAACAATAAACAGCTACTACTAAAGCTGGAAATCGCCACTAAACGTCACGATTAACTTTGTATGTAAAACATGACTTCTCCGATAGTTGCACAATGCTTATCTTTTGCAAACAAAAAACTTGCCTTTAAAACAGGCATTTTAAATATGGCAAAAATTTTAAAGGAGGTACTTTATGACAAATAGAGTACATAATTTCAACGCTGGACCGGCTGTGTTACCACTCGAAGTTTTGAAAGAAGTTCAGGCTGAATTGTTAGATTACAAAGAAGAAGGGTTGTCTGTTATGGAAATGAGTCATCGTTCCTCTACCTTCAGCCAGATTATTAACGATGCCAAAGCAATGGTAAAGAAATTGATGAAAGTTGGTGACGAATATGAAGTTCTCTTCCTGCAAGGTGGAGCTAGTTCACAGTTTTACATGATTCCGCTTAATCTTTGCACTGAAGGCAAAGTAGCAAATTATTTGAACACCGGAGCATGGTCTACCAAAGCCATCAAAGAAGCAAAGAAGATAGGAAAAGAAGTTCATGTTGCTTCCAGTTCTGAAGATAAGGAATTCACATATATTCCCAAAACATTCAAGCTTTCCGAAAACCCAGCTTATCTGCATTACACTTCCAACAATACTATCAGGGGAACCGAATTTCATTTTATCCCTGAAGTTCCGGAAGATGTTCCATTAATTTGCGATATGTCCTCAAACTTCTTCAGCCGTCCAATGGATTTCTCCAAATTCGATCTGATTTACGGTGGTGCTCAGAAAAACATTGGACCTGCAGGTGCAACTCTTGTTGTAATCAAGAGAACCCTTCTCGAAAAGATGAATACTGGTCTTCCCACTATGATGGATTATAATTCTCACGTTGCTCAGGAATCACTCTACAATACTCCTCCCTGTTTTTCAATCTACGTAATTGGAAAAGTTTTACACTGGTTGGATGAAAATGGTGGACTCACAGCCATAGAAAGACACAACATCGAAAAAGCAGCTTATGTTTATGATGTAATTGATTCATCTGATTTTTACATTGGTACAGTTGTTCCCGAAGACAGATCCAGAATGAATATTCCTTTCAGATTACCCAGTCCTGAATTGGAAAAGAAATTTATCGCCGAAGCTGCTGCTGTAGGTATGATTGGACTCAAAGGGCACAAAAGCGTAGGTGGTTGCAGAGCTTCCGTTTACAACTCATTGCCAATGGAATCGGCTAAAGCTCTAGCTGAATTCATGAGAGATTTCGAAAAGAATAATTCATAAACTTACGGGGCAGTTAACTGCCCCTTTTTTTTATTATGGAAAACAAGCAAATAGTCAATCTGGCTCTGCTCACTGCTATAGCCGCCGGACTTCATATTTTTGAAAGTTTTCTACCGAAACCTTTTCCCTTTTTCAGAATTGGACTGGCAAACATTGTGGTGTTGTTGTTGATTGTCGAAAAACGCTACTCTGCTGCGTTGGTTGTTCTGCTGGGAAAAACCGTTGCCGGCGGTATAATTTCCGGACTGCTTTTCAGTCCTACCACCCTAATTTCAGTCTCAGGCGGGATTCTTGCTGTAATAGCGATGATTGTTGCTCAGAAAAGCCGAGTATTCAGTCTGATTGGGATTAGTATTTGCGGAGCGGTGGGACACAACATCGGACAACTCCTGATTGTACGTTATACACTGATAAAATCGGCAGCAGTTTATAATCTGCTGCCCTATCTATTGTTACTTGGTCTCGCTATGGGTTTTCTGACCGGGATTGTTGTTTATAGAATCAGAGAACAATACTTCGGTAATGAAATCTATCTAACACTTCTACATAAATGAAAGTTACCAGTGGTTAAAACCACCGGCTATTTTGTTATACCCTTACAGCGTGTCTCATTGTTATCAAACCTTCGTATAATAACATAATACTCAATTGTCATCCTCATCACCAAACAGGGGTTTGGTGACGAGTTGATCATGGGATCTGCTCCCTCGTTACCAAACCCCTGTTTGGTAACGCTCCAAGTCTTCTTTTCATTTATCAACAGGTTCTATTTCTCGTCCCTAAACCTTTAGGGGGTTAAATCTCCAATTATTTAACTCTCCCTGTTTGGGGACGTCTTGTGCTTCCTCGATACCAAGCCCTATCCTTACTCGTTACCAAACCCCTGTTTGGTAATATTTCTCGTCCCTAAACCCTGTTTGGGGACGTCTAACGCACATGGTTTGATTCCTTCTTTCTTCCTTTTCCTTGTTACCAAACCTTTAGGGGTTGAATTCTAACATTTAACCTTCTCTGTTTGGTAACGCCATGTTCGAAACTCCATCTACTCCTTCTCTATTTCAATAGAGATATCTCCATTCTCATATCCCTTCAAATTTTTCAGATAAGCAATTATTACATCTCTAAGTGTC
>JAQVBK010000255.1 GCA_028690365.1 Candidatus Cloacimonadota bacterium | reverse complement strand
TGGAGAATTGTGTTGGCGGATTTTGCTAATTATTTGGTTATAGAAACTGTTTCTATATGACAATATACTGTTCCCGGATGCTCTGTTTTCTGCATAAAGTAACCTGTATTCATCTATCAACTGAGGATAATGTCGCTCAATTACAGAAGAAAAAGTATTCTTCTGTATCCCCGGACGTAATGTAAGACTCCCTGGAACAATGAAATCCACTCCAATTTCAGCAATCTTAAAAAGCAACTCGTTGACATTTGTGTCAGTATCGCTGATTCCCTGTAAAAGTGGCATCATCAGAACACCTACTGGAATTCCTTGTTTCGAAAATTCCGACAGAACCCGCAACCGTTCTTCAACCGGAGAAGCGTACGGTTCAAATATCTTTCTTTCTTCATCATTGGAGAAAGTCAGTGATACCATCAGGATCATTCTGGAATTTGTATTAATTTGTTTATACAGATCAATGTCTCTCAAAACAAGTGCCGATTTTGTTAGAACAATCATTGGAAGCCCGTTGTCCAAAATTATCTGAGCTGCTGAACGCATAATTTTCTCTGTAATTTCCGACTGTTGATAAGGATCACTTACTCCGGAACCGGCAACTATAAAACCTCTTTCTCGTAATTTACCGATTTCTTTTGTCAATATCTCAGGAAGATTTTTTCTAATTTCTATATCTTTCTCGAAATCACCGGTAATAAAATATTTCTCTGCCCGACCATCACAATATTTGCAGGCATGTTGACAAGCCCGATAAGGCGAAAATCCATACTTGATGAGTAAGAATGAGTCAGGATGGAGGTTTTTCCGAATGATTTTTTTCGGAAATGTATATTTTTTTTTTATCATCTTAAAAGTTCATAATTCTAATCTAAGTTCCCCTTCTGCCAATCATCCAGGAAAACTTTCAGTTCAGATTGAGTAGGAGAATATTCGTTTCTCACATAGAATCCGGAAGTTGCAACTCCACAAATCAAACAGGATTCCAAATCAAGTCCCCTCAACCATCCACTACAAAATCCTGCATTGAAATTATCTCCTGCACCGGTAATGAGCTTCGGGTTTTGACAATATGGTCCATCAACCCAAAAACTGTTTTCAACAGTTGCTGCTGCAGCTCCCTGAACAGGATGAATTACAACTCTGTCAAGATTGAGTTCATTTCTTATTAGTGTAGCTCTTTCTCTTAAATCTTCCGCAAATATGTTGAGAATATCTGCAATGATTGAGGATTCATTCTGATTTAAACCTAGAGCTACCTGAGCATTATTCTGTAGTTTGGTAAGTATCTGCAATACTTCTTTTATGTCTTCTCTTCTTCTTTTTGTTGGATCAGCCAGATCTATATATGCTTTGGGTCTGAGTTTTAGTTCTTTAAGCAATTGACTAAATCCTAAAAGGAGAGAATTCATTTCAGGAAGCATTGTCCAATTCGTGAAGGCAATCAATTCGGTTTTTTTTAGCAAATCGACAAGATTTTCTTCACCAAACGTTTGCAATAAATTCAACCAATTAACTTTCCTTAAATCGCTTAGTTTTCCTAACATCACTTTGCCGTCATTAAATTCGAGAGCATCAGTGTGTCCAGGATCAGCCAACGATATAACCTTACTGCATAGTACAGAAAAATCCCTGAATACCGGATGAATTTCTTTACATCCCAATGCACCCATATAACTTACTTTATATCCTTGTGCTAAAAGCGATTTTGCCATTATGGGACCATTTCCGCCCAGTTTTTGCCGAACTGTAGATAACTCAATATTTGCACTTAATCCTGCTGCATTCGCAATTCTTCCGGCAAAATCCGAAATTGTTTTAATTCTTTGAAAATTTTCATTGTCGATTCTTTTATCAACTACATGAATAATCTCATCTATGAAGCCATCAAAGCCCACAATCAGATGAAAAGGAACTGTTTGCGTATTTAATAATTCCGATATCATCATTTTTTTATCTTTCATTCAATCCCCTCTCTTCAAAGAACGTTTCAAGCAGAATTAAACTTAATTACTTTTTTTCTCCTCTTTACTAAGCTTGTTCCACCACTCGATTCGTTTCTTTATCTCTTTTTCATATCCAAAATCACCAGGCGTATATATGATTTTATTATTTAAACCTTCTGGCATATATTTTTGGATAACATAATGATATTTGTAATCATGCGGATACTTGTATTCTACTCCGTAACCAATTTTCTCCATGAGTTTTGTGGGTGCATTTCTCAGATGAACCGGTACAGAAACATGTCCGGTTTCATGAGCCAGATCTGAAGCATTCTTGTAAGCAATGTACAGACTATTACTTTTAGGAGCTGTAGCCAGATATACGACCAGTTGAGCTATGGCATTGTTGGCTTCCGGCATTCCAAGAAAATGCACTGCTTCTTTTACTGCAATTGCCTGTACCAAAGCCTGAGGATCAGCCAATCCAATATCTTCAGAAGCAAACCTGACCAGTCTCCTTACAATGTATAAAGGATCTTCTCCTGATTCCAGCATTCTTGCCATCCAGTAAAGACCAGCCTGAGGATCGCTACCCCTGAGAGATTTGTGTAAGGCTGATATTAAATTATAATGCTCTTCTCCATTTTTATCGTAATAAAGTCTTTTACTTGAAATTAATCTCTTAACCAAATTCTCATCAATCTTTTCATCGTTCTTTGCATTCTCAATTAATATCTGTAAAAAATTAAGAGCTTTTCTGGCATCGCCTCCACTATGTGCTGACAGAATTGATAGAACTTTCTCAGGTGCTGTTTTAAGCTTTTCGTTATAAAGAGATGCCTTTGCAAGAATTTTCACAATTGCTGTTTCATCAAGTTGCTTCAGCACTATCACCTGGCATCTCGACAACAAAGCAGGGATTACTTCAAAAGAAGGATTTTCCGTAGTTGCGCCTATAAGAACAACTGAACCTGATTCTATGTAAGGCAGGAATGCATCTTGTTGAGCTTTATTGAATCTGTGAATTTCATCAATGAAGATAAATGTTCTGGTTCTGTTATTTATAAATATCTGTTCTGCTGCAGCCATAACTTCTTTTACTTCTTTTATTCCTGAGAAAACCGCACTGAAAGCTATAAATCTTTGTTTGCAAGTACGCTCGATCAAGCGAGCCAAAGTAGTTTTTCCACAACCGGGCGGTCCCCAAAATATCATCGATGAGAAAGTATTGTTTTTAAACATCTCGTATAGAAGAGAACCCTCTTTGAGGATATCTTCCTGACCTACAACGTCTTCAATACTCTTAGGTCTTGCCCGTTCAGCCAGTGGAATAGTCTCATCTGATATACCGGTGAACGTTTTCTCGTTTTCAAATAGTTCATCTGCCATATTACCACCATTTAAATTATTGATGACAATCTCCAAATGGTAAATAATATGACAACAAAAAAACGATTCATTCAGAAGAATGAACTTTAGTATATAGTTGAAACCTGATAAAATGAAAATCTCTGACATTAATTACAGGTCAACACTCTTCTTTGGGTGTTGTTTCAATTTTGATTTGACATCTGAGAAAGATGAAAAAAATTGTTTCAATAAATTTTTGAAATGAATATAAACGCTTTTAATTGAGGAAGTTCTCATGAAGAAAATACTTTTTCTAATGGTTGCACTCCTGAATATTTATCTGATTTTTGCAAATGAGTATAAATTTTATGATTTAGAAAACAAATCTTTTCTTTCAGTTGAAGATCTTGTAACTGCAGTTGATTCTTTTGATGTAATTTTTTTTGGAGAATATCATGGTAATTCATCTATTCATAAAGCTGAAATTGATTTTCTCTTGAGATTTTACAATATCAATCCCACATTGACTGTTTCAATGGAAATGTTTGAAAGAGATGTTCAATTTGTTTTAAATGAATATATTGACAACTCAATCAGTGAAGATCAATTTTTAAAAGATTCAAGACCCTGGGATAATTATCTTTCAGATTATCGGTCAATAATCGAATTTTCACGTAATAAAAAACTCCCGGTCATTGCAGCAAATGTTCCCAGAAGATATGCTGCAATTGTTAGCAGAGGTGGAATTGAAGCTTTGGAACAAATACCTGCTGAAGAAAAGAAGTATTTGGCACAACAGACAAAAATTCTTGAAGATGAATACAAATCCACTTTTATGGAGACAATGAAATCAAATATGCATTCTGGTGGAATGCACAATTCAGATATTGACTTTGACTCATATTATGCAGCTCAATGTCTCAAAGATGATACGATGGCTGAATCAATTCACAGTTACATTGTGGCTAATCCTCACAGAAAAGTAATACATTTCAATGGTGATTTTCACAGCAGAAATCACCTCGGAACTGCAAAAAAACTAAAACTTCTTAACAATGAATACAACATTGCAGTGATTTCTCCGTTCATTGTTGAATCAGATGATTTTGAGGGTTTAGACGGCACCAAATTGATAAATGAAAAAAGCAATTACCTTTTAATCATAAATCAAAAGTAAGGTAGTGTAACAGAAATTATGAAAGATATGATGGCAAAAAAAAAGAAGCATAAGCTTCAGGAGAATGAGTTTTTTTGTCATCCAATGTGGATAAGTCTGAAATTTGCCTGAAATGAACA
>JAQVBK010000254.1 GCA_028690365.1 Candidatus Cloacimonadota bacterium | reverse complement strand
AATTTGATAGAAAAACATCTTCCCAAAGTCCTGAGTTTCTTGAAAAAATCAAAAGAAATTCTTTACAAATCAGAAAAATGAATTATATGTAAAATATTACTGATTTATTTCATTTTGCAACAGGTTCCCCTTGTATTGCTCTCGAAGTTACGTGAGTATAAATTTCTGTAGTTTTGATGTTATTGTGTCCGAGAAGTAGTTGAATTTTTCTCACATCTTCACCATTTTCCAGTAAATGCGTTGCAAAAGAATGCCTTAATGTATGCACGGATGCATTTTTGTTAATATTGGTCTTTTGTAAGGAACGATGAAATATTTGCTGAATAAATCTAGGTGAAACGGCATGATAAAATGGATTCTCAAACAGCCAAATCTTTGGTTTGTATTCTCTAAAATACTCCCGAAGTAATAGTAACAACTCTTTTGATAAAATTGTATTTCTGTCTTTTTTACTTTTTCCTCCTTTAATGCTAATCAGCATTCTCTCCGAATCAAAGTCTGCTATTTTCAGATTTACAACTTCACTCAATCTCAGACCAGCGGAGTAAATCGTAGAAAGAATTGCTTTATGTTTAAGGTTATTGGTTGAGGAAATGATTAGTTTTACTTCTTCTTTACTTAAAACAACCGGTAGTTTTCTTTCCTTTGATCTGGGAATTTCAAAAAAATAGGACTTTGCTTCTCGTCTCAATATTTTTTCAAAATAAAGATGGTAATCAACAAACAACAATTGTTGAGGAAATTTCTGGTTAAGCACTGTCAGGTAGTTGTCAAAATAAGGTATATGCCAATATTTCTCAGAAACAGACCATTTTCTGCCTTCCAGAGTTTTGATGGGATTGATTACACTTTCGTCATAAGCAAAATGCAGAATAATTCGTTTCTGTTCTTCAATATTACCAATACCAACTCTGATTTCGTGCAACTTTTTCTCCTTGAAAGTGATAAACCTTGTTGTATTCTTTCGGGAAATGTGTCAAGGGCGAAATTGATTCATCAGGACAATATGCGATTAGTTTCTCTACCTATCTTCCCTCAACTTCGTTTTCTTTATCAGGCAGATCTATAGAAAAGCTATTTTTAATCATTTCCGGATTAGAAACTGAATAGGTGTGACTAAAAAAGCTGCTTTTGGGTTGTGAGATTTTGAGGGTAACAGTTGCCTGATTAGTGATCGGGAAGCAAAAAAAGCCGTTAGCGTCTGATTCAATCTGATTTTGTCCTTCAATGAAATCAACCGGATGAATGATTCTTTGTTTGTTGGTTTTATCTTCAATGTAACCGAAAACAAAATATGTTCTGTGCAGTGGTTTGTTGTTAGCTGGTGAGGCAATTGGAATGAGTTTTGTCAGATAGTTGCCGTTTTTCAATCCCGAATAAGAAAATAGAGCTATACCTCTTAGTTCTTTAGCTGCAGAATCAAGAATTTTCTCCTGAATTTCGTAGTAGGGATAATTATTTTTATCATTCCAGGCACGTAATCCAACCACAAAATTATCAGGATTATGGATCTGTATAATTTCATCCAGGGTAGTGGTTAAGTAATCTGAATTTTTTGTGTAAGCCATCAGGTATAGGCGATCTATGATACCGCTATTCAACCAATGATACCAGTTCTGTGCATAATAATCCCTTGCTCGGTCTATTTCAGGTAAAACTGCAGCTGAAAGGCAAAGTCCCGGTTTCAGATATTTTACTTCACAGTAAAGTCTGGTAAGGAATCGGTTAATGTTTTGTTCTCGCCAGTTCTGAATTTCTGTTAAATGTGTGAGATTTTGATCAGGGTCAGGTGTAACAAACGGATTGAGATTATTGCCGTATTTTCTGCCGGGATATCTGATATAATCAAGATGAAGTCCGGCTATATCGTAATTGGACACAATATCAAGGAGAATATTCATGAGGTAGTCATGGACTTCCGGGAGAGCCGGGTCGAGATAAGCACCTTCCAGATCATTGTTTTTCATGGGTTCATTATTGTCTGTCTGTATTACCCACTCAGGGTGAACATGATAAACGTGACTCATGGGTAAGATGCTGATATTGTGCGGAGTGGCTACAAATACTGTAACCCAGGCATGAACTTCAATGTTTACTTCAGCGGCTTTCTCAAGAAGATATTCCAACGGATCAAACTCTTCTTCTATGTAATGACTGCGGAATTCCGGATTGTAGTGTTGTTCATTAAAACGATTGGGCAAATAAAGTGCGTCACCTCTGTATCTTACCTGAGCCAGAATTTCGTTGTAGCCATAACGGTGGGCATCAGTTATCAAAGAGTCGACATGAGAACGTGTCTTCAAATCCCAGGCAGGAGCCCAGATGGCTTTTGTCTGACCGTAAATAGCGGTAAAAAATGACAGTATCAAGATTAAAATTGTGATTCGGATATTTCTTCTATATTGCATATACATTTTCCATCTTTGAGGATAGTCTCAATTTTGTCATTTATGGTGAGTTTTTTTACAGAGGAAACAATCCTGTTTTCTTTTTTCAGAATGCTGTATCCTCTTTTCAGTGCTTCATAAGGGGAAAGCTGAACTAATTTAGTTTTTAGAAGCTCTGTCTCGGTTTTTTTCCCGCTCAGATTAGTTTCAGTAAGAGTGTTAAGTTTGTGCATTGATGAGGACAAGAATCTGCTTTTCTCCAGTAAATAACGGCGGTATTCTTTCTCGGTGGTAGTGTTAAGAAGTGCTTCCAGTTCAGACATTTTGTGTTTGAGCTCAGTGAATACACTGCGAAGACCTGTCAGTTTAAGTTTGCTTTCATCAAGTCGTTTATGGAATTGCTGAATCACTAATTTCGGATGAAATGCCGATAGTCGTTTTTCCTGAGAATTGAGCTGTACTCTTTTTTCATTCAGATTGTTTTTCACGATAGAATTGAAATTTTTTCGGAATGAACTTAGAGTTGCCAGAAGTTCATCTTTGTCAGGAACTGCCAGTTCTGCAGCAGCAGAAGGCGTTGGCGCTCGCAAATCTGCAACAAAATCAGCTATGGTAAAATCGATTTCATGACCAATTCCGGTTATGATTGGGATTTCTGAGTCAAAAATTGCCCGGGCAATTTCCACACTGTTAAACCAGAACAAATCTTCCTGCGAACCGCCACCACGGGCAATAATTATTAACTCGACTGATCTTCCTGCATTAAAGAAGCTGATTCCGCTTACTACTTCTGCCGGAGTATTTTTTCCCTGCACAGATACTGCGTAAAGCTGAACATTGACGGGGAAGCGTCTGGCGATAACGTTTTTGATATCCTGCAAAGCTGCTCCATCGGCAGATGTGATTAGTCCGATGTTTTCCGGAAAACGGGGAAGAGGTTTCTTGTGAATTTCGTCAAATAGTCCTTCGGATTGCAGTTTTCTTTTTAATTCTTCAAATTTGATTTGCAGTTCACCAATTCCTGCCGGATACATGTTGAAGATATTTATCTGATAATTCCCACCTCTTTCATACACTGTGAGTTTACCGGAGCAGATTACTTTATCTCCGTTTCGGGGATCAAAGTTCAGATTGATATTACTTCCCCTGAAAAAAACACATTTGATAGTTGACCGTGCATCTTTCAGAGAAAAATAAATGTGACCGGAGCTATGCAAAATGTAATTGGAAATCTCACCGGTTACAAGCAGGGGAGGAATTGTACTCTCAACAATATTTTTTACATGAGCCGTGATTTCTGATACCGAGAAAATATTGTCGTTGAAGTCGTTTTCCATTTATTCCTCTACAAGAGCTAATTTCAGAACTTCGTCTACAGTTTTAACTGTGATAATGTTCAATCCTTTCAATATTTCAGTATTTATTTCGGTCAGTTTAGGCTCATTCTGGGCAGGGATGAGTACGTCTTTTATTCCGGCTCTTTTGGCAGCAATGAGTTTTTCTTCTAGTCCGCCTATGGGAAGGACTTTTCCGGTAAGGGTGATTTCTCCGGTCATGGCAAGGTCACATCTGACTTTTTTATTGGTCAGAACTGAAACTATTCCGGTTAGGATTGTAACGCCGGCAGAAGGTCCGTCTTTGGGAATTGCTCCTTCCGGGACGTGCAGATGCAGGTCAAATGTTTTAATTTCATCCGGATTGAACCTTAGTTTCTCTGCGTTACCTCTGGCATAACTGAGTGCTGCTTGAGCAGATTCTTTCATTACGTTACCGATTTGACCGGTGATGTTCAGTTTTCCTTCACCTTTCATCTTTAATACTTCGATTTCGAGTATTTCACCACCGCTCATGGTCCAGGCTAATCCGGTAACTACTCCAATGCTGTCTGCAACGGACATTTCAGGATAGAGATGTCTGGGTATACCCAGATATTTTGTCAGATTGGCAGGGGTGATTTTTACTTTTGATTTAATCTGACCGGACACATAGTCTCTGGCGGTTTTGCGGAGAATTTTGGAGATATTTCTGTCGAGATTTCTGACTCCGGCTTCTCTGGTATATTGGGAAATAATTGCGGTAATTGCATCTGAAGAAAGAGTTACCGAATAATAATCATCCAGAGAGAGTTCTTTTTTGATGCGTGGAATAAGATGATCGACTGCGATATGATGTTTTTCATAGGCTGTATAGCCGGGAAGATGAATAG
>JAQVBK010000253.1 GCA_028690365.1 Candidatus Cloacimonadota bacterium | reverse complement strand
CTATGAAAATGCGATTATGCAAAGCAGTGCTGAAATAGAAGAATTCCACGAAGAAGCCTTCGAAGCTTTAAAAGGCTTGGCCTTAAAGATTAATGACGAAATTTACTCAGCTTATCTGAGCAGTTATCTTGAAGAGGATGAATACGAAGAAAATGAGGACGAAGAGTAAATGAAAAAAGTTAATTCAGTTGATTGATTAAATAAGACACTCTGTTGTCAAAACATTATGATATAATATTAAAACTATGACCCCAAGTGCTTGATATTTCAAGGCTTGGGGTGTTTTTTGTTACTAACTTGTTATTAGTTCAATTCTGTTTTTCCTCTTTCTTGTCTATCAATTCAATTGCAGTTTTCAATTCTTGAAGTGTCTTATGGGTGTAGACCCTTTCCCCAACTTCCTTTGATTTGTGACCCATGAGAAGGTCAATGCACACTTTGTTTGCACCTGCTGAATCCAGTCTTGACCTGAAAGTGTGTCGGCATTCATGGGGTGTGTGCTGCATTTCAAGTTGTTCCATGATTTTGTTCCATTCGGTATAGTATTGGGTGGATGACATCTTCTTTCCATTGTAACTGAAAAGATAGGGATTTCCTTCATCATGTCGTTTCTGAACCAGTTCAACAATCTTTGAATGAATTGGAACAATTCTATTCTTTCCTGATGCACTCTTTGTTCCACCTTGAAAAGTTCCTGCATCCATGTCAACATTTTCAGTTTTCATTCCCAACAGTTCACTGATTCTGAATCCTGAATACATAAAGACTAGGACAGAATCAACCCATTCCTGGTCTTTGATTTCCCATAAAGCATTCACTTCTTCATCAGTGAATGGTTCTTTGCTTGTTTCAGGAATTGGTTCAGCAGTGGTCAGTTGGGCATATCCTTTGTTGATGACATCCACTTCAAGTGCAAACTTATCAAGATGACCAAACAGGTTCTTAATTGCCCACTGTGTAGAATAAGAACAACCACATCCGTCAATAATATCCTGCATATGGAATGATTTGATTTCTTTATATTTCATGTTCTTCATTTTACTGCAATGTTTGTATGCAGATTTTAATGAACCTTGGGTTGATTTTCCCATTTTGGGCAGCTTCTTTTCAGACCATTGTTCAAAGAGAATATCAAGAGTGACTTTTTCTGCATCTATATCCCAAGGTGCTTTGTTGTATTCAGCAAGAAGAATCATTCCTTCTTCTCTACTTACTGCATACCCTATATTCAAATAAACTGGATGACCCTTTTCATTCCATCCAACTGTCTTTCTTACTGCAAATGGTTTTCTTCTGTTGCCTGATAATTTCACAACAGAACCATATCCATTTGGATTCTTCATGTTTATCACCCTTTCATTGATTTTGAATCAGTGAAATGGTATAATTAAACAGACCATTTCATGATTTCCTGGAAGATTTCTGACTTGGTTCTATCACAGACCCCTGGGTGTTCGCTGCACCTGGGGGTTATTTTTTTTTGTTTATAAGCAATAAGAAGTTTCTGTTGAACCAAATGTCATGTTTTGAAGTTCAATGAACTTTGAATATTCACTTGCAGTTCCCCAAAATGCAAGCATCTTGTCAGAACCATCATGGGCAATATAATCAACTACCAAATAGAACTTCTTTCCACTCAACAGTTTATTGGTCTTTGCTTTATCTCCATGATACTTCAACATGAATCTTGGTTCTTCTAAAGCACTGAATGATGTGATTCTTTCCAAAGGTAAGGTCACAGTTGTTTCAGGCTTCAACCTTCTAATCTCAAAAGTTGAATCATTAATTTCAATTTTACAAGGGAAGTCTTGTGCAAAATCTTTCAATCCCTCATAGTGCTGCACTGGTATGCTATTTTCTTTTTTCTTTCCAAACATAAAAATCAACCCTTTCTTTTTTAATTGTTCATGGTGTTCAAGTGTTCAAGGTGATTTGTATTCCCTTATATAATTATTTTTTAAGGGAATTCTGATGACTTTACCATTTAATTATAAATAACTGAAAGTAACCTTGAACACCTTGAACATTTAGGTGAAAATCCTTAATGCTTCAAGGCTTTGTTGCTGTTCCAGTGACTTGGTTTCACATTGAACAGACCTTGGACTACTTTGAACACAAGTCTGCATCTTCTTTTTCAGTGTACTTTTGAATTTCAGTCAAATCAGAAACAGATTCAAGTGCTTTGGATTTTCCAAGTTCATTCAGTTCAACAAAGTTTTGAAGAAGCTGAACAGCATCCTTTCCATATTGGTTTTGGATTTGTTCAATCAATGAAACTTCCTTTGCTAACCTACCATTTGGATTGTAAGCATCTTCCCAACCCATAAGATAACAAGGACTTACATTGAAAAGGTCAGCCATTTTCTTTATGGTTGACCTCTTAATGTTTTCAACCTCACCTTTTTCATACTTTCTAACTGCTGATTTTTGAACCCCAATCTTTTCACCAAGTTCTTCTTGGGTCATGTTTGCTTGAAGTCTTAACATCTTAATAATTTCACCCATAGTCATACACATGGTCACCATCCTTTCAGTGTCTTAATATTACCATATTCTTTATTATTATTCAAGAATATTTGAAAAAGTGTCTTAAAAATTTTCAAAAAGGTATTGACTTCTTTTTTCGACACTGCTATAATCAAAAGTGTCGTAGGAAGACACGCAAAAATGAAAGGATTGGTGAACCAGTATGATGAAGCATGAATTTGATAGTTTAGTGGGAATCACAACGAACCCTGAATGTTATGACAGAATTGAATTTGTATATATGAATAGTGATAAGTTCAATACCAAACATGAAATTGCAGAGTTTTACAAACTGCATGATATGAATGGAATTGAAAAAATCTACAAAGAACTTCTTGAATCAGAGGAAAGAAAGCAAGTCATCAGAAGTGATGAATTCAAATCCTTCATCAATGATTTGGCAGTGTTTGCAGATGGATATGTGAATGAAATTAAAACTCATTTGGTTGATATGGCATTCACAACCTTTCAGGATAAAACAGTTGTCACTTTACTTCATCAATATGCAGTAAGGATTGAGAAGGAACAAAAAGACTTAATTGGCAACATGCTTTGGAATATTGAACATCCAGAATCTAAAACAGATTTGAATAATAGCTGTTTAACAAATGCAGCTTCTTATAAGACAGTTCTTGCTGACTTGTTGGTTACTGACTGGTGGCATGAACAATGTAGAAAGGAAGGTAAATAGTTATGAATAAAATTAGAAGAAAGCAGCTTGATGAAGTGATTTCAAAAATATCAGAAGCAATGGAAGAACTTGAAAATATCATGTCAGATGAAGAAGAATATCGTGACAACATGCCTGAAAACCTGCAAGGTTCTGAAAAATATGAAACTTCTGATTCTGCTTGCGATTCAATGCAAGAAGCAATTGATAACCTTGAAGAAGCTATTTCAAACATTGAATCAGCACAAGAATAGAAAGGATGGTTGAAAGATGGCAGAACAAAGCAGTTTGAAAACAGTAATTGAAAAACTTGAAAGTTTGTATTCAGCTTTCAATAAAAGATTCTATAATAGTGAACTTCAAGTTCCAGTCATCACAGTTTCCCCTGACACCACAAGTGGTGCTTATGGATGGTGTACTTCCTGGAAAGCTTGGAAAACAGCAGATGAAAAGAAAGACCAGGTTGAAGCTGACACAGAAAAAGTGGACAAGCATACAATTGAAAACATGAAAAGAAATCCTGAACAAGCCAAGGCTTGGGTTCAGGCAGAAATAAAAATCAATCACACTTGGAAGGCAAAACAAAGTCTTCAAAACTTATGGAATACAGCTTGTGAAGAAATTGAAGATGGTATTCTTGGATGAAAGGAAAGGTGAAAAGTAATGAATAAGAATTTATTGGTCAGTAAAATGAAGCTGCATGGTGATACCAATGCAAGCCTGGCAGAAAAGGTTGGTTGTTCCCCACAAAGATTTTCAGCAAAAATCAATGGAACAAATGGTGCTGAATTCACCCAAGGTGAGATTCAAACCATTAGGGATAGTTATAATTTAACTAATGATGAAGTCACTGACATTTTTTTTACATAAAAAGTGTCTTAGGAAGACACTTGAAAGGGGGTGAACTGATGAAAAGGGTTGTTGCTGCGAAACTTGAACAAATTCTTGAATTTGATTCTGAACAAGAAGCTGATGAATTTATTGAGAAAATGAAAGGTCAAGAGGGATTTGATTTACTTGACTATGACAATTTTGGAGATGAAACAAATTACGATTTATACAGAATCAGAATTCTAAAACAGTACAACAAAAGTCCAATTTTAGAATCAACAATGGGTCTTATCCCATAAATGAAAGGATGGTAAAAATCATGAGTTTTTCAGAGAGATTGAAACAAGCAATGGCAGAAAGGGAAATTTCACAGGCTGAACTTGCAGCATTGATTGGGAAAGGTAAGTCTTCGGTCAGTCAGTACATTTCAGGAAAGAATGTTCCAAAGGATGATGTTCAACAGAAGATTGCAGCAGTGCTTGATTGCACAGTGGAATTTCTGAATTCAGAAGTACCTGCAAATGACACTACACCAAGCGGACTACATAACATCACAGTTGCAGAAGCAGCAAAGAGAT
>JAQVBK010000252.1 GCA_028690365.1 Candidatus Cloacimonadota bacterium | reverse complement strand
AAAAGCAGCAGCGGTAGTAGAAACCGCCGCAATTACTGGCCACATAATTTCATTTGTTCCCTTGATCGCCGCTTCTGTTGCAGAAAAACCTTCTTCCATATATCTGTGCACATTTTCAATTACGACAATGGCATCATCCACAATCATTCCCAGAACCAGAACCAGAGCAAACAAAGAGAGATTATTCAGAGTCATGTCGAAATAGTACATCAAAAAGAAAGTCAAAAAGAAGCTGAAAGGAATACCCCAGGTCGCCAGTAAAGCATTTCTCCATCCCAGAAAAATCAACAAACAGAAAAACACCAGAATTATGCCGAAAAACGCACTGGAACCCAAAGTTCTCATACTGTTACCAACTTCTATGGAAACATCGTTTCTTAATTCAGCACTTAAGCCGGGAACAGCTTTGGAAAAAGATTCCAGATAAGTTTTGATTTCTTCAATAACTTCAATAACATTTCCGCTTTCTTTTTTATAAATATAAAGAGAAACACTGGAATTCATATTGAGCTTTGATATAATGTCATTTTCTGCCAAAGTATCTTTGACTGCCGCAACATCACTTATTCTAACTGTTCTACCTTTTTCATCACTACGGAGAATCAGTCGTGAGATTTCTTCTGTGTTGTTAAATTCCCCCATTGTTCTTACTATCAATTCTGTAGACCCTGACTTAGCTTTGCCACCTGGCAAATTGAAGTTTCTGGAACTGATTGCATCAATAATATCATTCAAAGCAACCCTGTAATTGTCCATTTTCGCAGGATCAGCCTCAATCCAGATTTCTCTGTCTCTTGTACCGTAAACCTCAACTTTTGAGACATTGGCAATATCCTGTATTCCCTCTTTCAAATTTTCAGCAATCTCCCTGATACTATTACCGGAAAAATCGCCACCCAAAGAAATGTCACAAATAGGAGCCACTTCTCTCATGTTTATTCTTAATATTACCGGATCCAAAGCATCTTCCGGCAGATCATTGACTTTATCCATTTCCGAGTTAATATCATTCCAGGCTTTATCAATATCGGCATCAGGCTCAAATTGAATACCAATTACGGCAGTCCCTTCATTGGCATAGCTAACCATCTGATCAATTCCTTCCACATCTGCAATTTCTTCTTCAATTTTATTAATAATCAGAGACTCTATTTCAGAGGGAGAAACTCCCGGATAAGCTACCCATATCACTATATTTCCAAAGTCCACAGCCGGCATTTCTTCCTTAGGTATCACAAAGAGACTAAATAATCCCATCAGGAAGACCATGGTCATCAGCATGTTGACTAATACGGAATTTTTTACCGAAAACTCAGCTATACTCATTTAACACCTCTTGCATTTTGTTTATGAGAAAACGCAGACACTATAAATCTCCATTTCTCATTTTGCGACTTACCTTCATACCTTCCTGAACACTTTCGATTCCTTCCCAGACTATCATATCACCTTCATTAAGACCTTTTTCCACAATAGTTAAACCTGAAACAGATTTACCTGTCTGAATCTCAGTCCTGTAAATTGTATCGTCTTTGATTTTCATAACATATTCTTTATCAAACTCTTTAGCTATTGAATTCATACTAATTGCGAATACATTCTTGTATTCACTGGATTTCAGACTTACAGTAACAATCATTCCGACATACAAATCGCCATCGTTACTCAGCTCAATTTCCAGAGGATAACATCCGGTAGTCTGCACTTTGGCAATTCCCTTCCCTGTTATTAATCCATTGTAAATTTTACTGCTATTTTTACTTGCTACCTTCACAACCATCCCCCGCTTAACAGCTCCAATCTCGGATTCGCCAACACCGGTTCTGATGATGAACTTACCGGAATCAACTATGCGGCAGAGAGGAGTTCCCATATTGACATAATTTCCTGAGGTGACTGGCAGATCAGAAATAAATCCGCCAACCGGAGCAGTTATCAGAGAGCTTTCCAGTTGCTTTTCTAATTGTCTTTTAGTGGCGGCAAGTCCATCCAATTGAGCTTTGGCTCCGTTCATCTGAATCAATGCCTGATCATATTCGGTTTGAGAGATAGATTCTTTCTCGAGTAATTCGGCAGATGTTTTTGTAAACAATACCGAATTATCATAAGCAACCTGAGCACTGGCAATTGATGCGTTTAGCTGGTCCAACTGGAGTTTGATTACTTCATTGTCAATAACGCCGATAGTATCTCCCGCAGAAACCTGATCACCTAATTTTCGGTAGAGTTTGTTCAGCTTCCCGTTTACTTCTGAGATGATCATAACGTCATTGATACCTTCTAAAACTCCCGTAACATTGGTATAGCCAGTCAGATCTGTTTTTTTTATTACCTCAGTCAGGACTGAAATCTTTTTTTCTACCGCAGATTCAACAGGAGTATTTACCTCAGCCTTCTCTTTTCCTGAACATGAGAGCAGACCGATAATTGCTACTAACAGTGATAATTTGTATTTCATTTTTTCTCCTCTTTAATTTGTATAAAGCTGATTAAACAACTCTTCTTCATTTCTAAAAGACAACAGTTTCTGAATATCAGATTTTGCCCCCACGAAATTTTTCCTGCAGGTAAGAAGATTAGTTTTAGCTGCTTTTAACATGGTATCCATACTCAGGAGATCGTTAGAAGAAATCAATCCTTGTCTGAATCTTTCTTCCATCTGATCATAGGTAAGTTGTGAATATTCCAGAGCTTTTTCTGTAGCTTTTACCTGATGAGCCGAACTTACAAAGTTATAAAAAGCACTTTCAAGTCCAATCATAACCTCATCAGTGGTGATACTTTTCTCCAGATAGCTCTTTTTCAGTTGATGAGCGGAATATCTATATTTTGTTAGATTATCAGCGATTGGAAACAGCGGTATAGAAGCTGACAAATTGACAGTCCAGCCGTCATCCTCAAATTTATTGTCGGGAGTAAAGCTATCAGTCCAACTTTGATCCACACTCAGGTTAACGGTGGGCAGAAAGTTTCCTTTAGACATGGTTTTCAATTTCTGATTAATCTCAATTCCTTCCTGTAATGAACGAAGTCCCAGATTGGCTTCTGTACATATTTTTTTCAGTTCCTCAGTTATTCTTTTCTGTTCAGTGTCATCCCATGATATTGTTTTGGAAATCCAGTCATCGTAGGAATTTAAGCTGTTCTCATCCGGTAAGTAGTTACTATTTTGCAGCAGATTGGCAAATTCTCTTTTCCTGAGATTAAGCAGAGTTTCGATTTGCAAAATCTCAACTTTGCTGTTGGCGTTTTCAACCTGTAACTGCAAATAATCGCTTTTGGGGATAGTTCCGTTAGAATAATGCAGTTCCGCAATCTGTAATCTTTTTTCTGAAACCTGAATGTTTTGTCTGGTTATCTGCTCTAATTCCAAAGCTTCTATCAGATTGAAATATTTCTCTTCTACGTCTCCCAATAATTCTATTGTACTTTGTACCATAAGGTTATGTTGAATTTTTTTACTTTTATTGGCAATCTGATAGTTGAGAAACAATTTCCCGCCATAAAAAATTGGTTGCACCAATTGAATTCCCACATTGCGCATCTCTTTTTCAGCTTCCATTCCCGGCGGCAACTCCATTTTGGGAGAATCTTTCTTTCTTTGATAGAGCGAAGTCAAACTTACTGAAGGAACCATCCCCCAGAATGCTTCTCTGCTCTTCTGAACTGCCATTTTGAAGCCAAGCTCAGATGTCTGTAGTTCTCGGCTGTTTTCCAAAGCTATCTCCCGGGCTCTGTCCAGTGAAATTGTTTCCTGAGCCGGAAGCTGTAGCGCCAGAAATAAAATCAGACAAAATATACAACGCATAAAACCTCCTTTAATCTTCTTCAGCGAGGAAGAAATCTCTGTCTTCTCCATCTATAATTCTATTTCTCAAAATAATCAATTCTTCCAGAGTTGAAGATAAACACCTTCGATGAACTCTGATCAAGTGCTGATAGTTCAACGGAATATCCGTATCTGGTTCATCCAGGACATCTGACCATCTCTCGGCTATTCGTAAATCTTCCTGCAAATGTTCAATTTTTTTCTGTAAGGCTGAAGTTACAAAAGAACGAGTTGTTCCAAACATAAATGAGATTCCCAACCAATATTCTGTGGCAGTATTAGATAGAGTCAGACACTCTTCCACCATCTCTTTGAGATATCTCTTTCCCTCTGTTTTAATAGTGTAGATAGTAGTAATTTTCTTATTGTCACGAATCTCATCTTCTCCACTAACAAAACCTCTCTTCTGCAATACCTTGAGAGCTGAATATACCGACCTTAGCTGAACATTCGCCCAGCGGTCAAACTCCCGTTCTTTGATGATTTTTTTGAATTCATAAGCATACATTGATTTCTCGATAAGTAGTCCCAAAACCAGGATGTGCATTTTTAGCATCTTCCACCTCTGTTCATTATTTCAACAATGTTTGTTTTAAAACAACACTATTGAATTTTTCAATAATTTTTGACCCGATTTTCTGTCAAATTTTTTCTTATGAACCTGTTGCAAAATGAAATAAATCAGTAATATTTTACATATAATTCATTTTTCTGATTTGTAAAGAATTTCTTTTGATTTTTTCAAGAAACTCAGGACTTTGGGAAGATGTTTTTCTATCAAATT
>JAQVBK010000251.1 GCA_028690365.1 Candidatus Cloacimonadota bacterium | reverse complement strand
ATCTGTTCTATAAGTTCGCGATTTCTGTGCATATGCTGCAGTGTTGTAAAGAATGGCAGAGTCAGGAAGAATCCCGGTAGACTGGAAGAAACATTTCTGATCATCTTCACAAAATTACCCTGAGCCAGCTCTTTGGTTGTCGATTCAAATAAAGAGGTAAAGAAAAGATCGGTAATATCCGAAATCTTTTCATAAAACAGGTCAAATCGTTTATCTATCTTATTCTCTTTTTTCAGTGCATTTGTCAATTCGGCAAAAGCTGTTTTCAATCTGGAATTTATGTCCTGTTCTTCAGATTTTCTTACTTTCAGTCGGTATTTCCAGCTCAATGTTTTATTATCAACAAGAAAATCAGTAAGTTGACTCATTATAGTTTTCGAAAATTCCGTACTTTTAGTTTTGGAATAATCAATTGCTATCTTATATATAGTGAATGCCAAAGATTGGTAATCATTGTGCCTTCCATCACAAATTATCTTTTTTTCTCTGATTTTTTGCAGAAATTCTTCCGGGGTGTTTGCCAAAGCTTCAGTATATGTTCTACCCAGAAATAAACCGGCGTGGTCATCAGAACCACCGGTTATTCCTTTTGTCCATGAATTATCTGAAAAGGGCTCAATCCGGTATCGTTGATAAAGTTTGTCAATATGAGATGGAGTAAGATTAGTCAGTACATTCATCCAGCCAACATTGTTAAGGTGATTTCTGCCGCCATTTATGCCTTCGAAATTATCAAAGAGCAAAAGAAGTTTGCGAAGATGATCTGCCTGTAATCGTCCGTTAACCGAGTAAGTTGCATGAGCTACCGAATAAGCAAGATTCTGTTCTTTTATATAATCTCTCGTTTGGTATATATCCTTTCTTATCTTTTGTATCTCATTGAATTGCGCTTCGTTCAGTCCATAAACTAACAAGTGAATTTTGCAGCCGTCTTCTGGAAAATATACCGTAGATTCAACCCCGGTAATAATTCTATCAGGGTATTTCTCCTTTAGTAAAAGAACACCTCCTATTCGGTTATGATCTGTAATAGTCACAAAATCCATGCCCCTCTTCAATTGTTCTTTGAAGATGTATTCCGGTTCAGTATAAGATTCTGCAGCACCGATTCTTTGCAAAAACCACTCTGAAGGGTGTTCAGAGAAAACCGAGTGACAGTGTAAATCTGCCTTAGCCATTTAACCTCCTTTTTTTTCACAATAGCTTTATACAGTCATATAATGAATCAGTTATAAGGAATATGTTAAGGATTGGTTAAATATTCATTCTAAACATTTTTTTCTTTAGATATGTAATCATTCAACATTCATTTGACAAGCGCAATAGATAATTTTTTTTGCTTCCGTAAGAATAAAAGAAGATTAATGAATATTTCGCTAAAAAATATCTTTCATATTTTCTGCTCAAAGTTCACACACAAGATTTATCATATATTGAAAAGGAGGTATTATGTCAGAAATTCTCGGAGTTAGATTTAAAAAACATTACAATCACAAAATTGTAGAAAAAATTAAAGATAAACTCAACTTCAAACCTAAATTTGAATATTTAAGCGATTTAACGTTCATACTTGCAGACGGTTTAAATGACAATTTTTACACAAAAAATTCAGATGAAGGCTTTGTTGTTAGCGGATTTGGATTTGATCAAATTGATTTAAGTATAATTAAAGGAAGTGACTGGGAAAGAATCATTAACGGCAAATCATTTGATGATGTTTCCGGCATCTACTCGCTTGTTTATTGGAAAGATAACAATGTATTTCTTAAAACAGATAAGCTCGGACTATCATCATTTTATATTCTAAAACATGAATTCGGCACAGTCTTTTCCAGTAGATTGGATTGGTTAGTTTATTTTTATGAGGCAAGCATCAACCAGAATGCATTATCTCTCAAACTTACACTATCGCACATGTTTACAGAAACTACAATACTTAACAATATTGAACAATTGTCTCACTGTGGTTCAGCTACAATTAATAGTGAAGTTGTAACGTCTTATAAATTCTGGTATCCTGCAGAGGAGTTCTATTCTTATGAGAAATTGATTAAAAAATTGCGACTATTACTTGGTAATATCAAACACAAGATTTCTCTTGGTTTGTCAGGAGGTATTGATTCAAGAACAATTCTTGCTCTCTTCCCTCACTATAAAGAACTGGTAACACACACTATCGGAGAACCAGCAGATTATGATCTAATCATTGCAAAAAAAATAAGCAGAGAATTAAATCTCAAACATTTTGAGTTTTTTCCAAATCCTGCTGAATGTAACAATCTTTTTAGAAAAGCTCAATCACTATTTCTTGAGTCTGAAATGAATATCCCATTCGAAGGCATTGAATTTTACGACAACCTTTCAGATCTTTATAGATATGGTTATTGGCTTATTGACGGAGGCTATTTAATGTATTTGAGAAGAACTGCTCATAACAAAATTCTTTTCAAACATAAAACTAAGATGCTACATAATAAGATGGATAACCTGTTCTTAGAGTTTAAAATTCCTGATTCAAAAGTATTAAACAACAATATCATCAATATGGACTCAGCACGTGATCTCTTCTCTGAGATGTTAAAAAGTCTGCCATTGCCTTCAGTAATCACTCCTGAAAACTGGATAGATTTGTTTCATCAGAGATATCGCTATGCATATTGTTGTTCTCCAATTCAAAGAATATTTGATAAACTGATTCCCAACATCAGTTTGGGAGCAAATGAAATACTACTTAATCTATTCTATTCAATCCCTTTGAAAGTAAAATCTGATTGCCGATTAAATGTAAAGATCATTTCTGATTTCAAAAAAGAATTACTGAAATTCCCTTTTGCCCGTTGGAATACAACTACTCCGGTTATCAGGGGAAAATATATGCCATATTTATATTCAAAGATGAAAATTAAACTGTTTGGTGCTTATGTTTCGCAGGTTCAGAATTTATCCTTTATGGCTATTAAAGAAGAACTCCTTAGCTTTTTTGATAGTTCAGATATAGATGATCAAGTATTTAATGTACCATATATTACTGACCAGATTAATTTGCTGAAAAATAATAGATCATTCAATATGAAAGATGTCGAAAAATGGTTTAAGCTACAAACATGGTTTAATCACGTCAGTTCAAACAAAAACAGTATAGAATTGAATGACTTTCTGATCTCAGAAAAACCCGAATAGTTCAACTACATGAAAGAAGAAAGGCAGAAAGAAATCTTTCTGCCTTCATTATTTATCTACGTGTTTTTCTGGAATGATTATCTAATCTTTGTCCATTTATTGCAGTAACTCTGTAAAAGTGTGGCAAATCATCACTCATGACATCTTCATAAGTACAAGTATCAGAAGTGCCTATAAGTTGATAAGTCCCTTCAGCAAAATTACAGGTTGAACTACGATAGATATTATATCCTGTTATATTTCCTGACACTTCATCCCAGTTTAGTATTACTTTGTTTTCTTCAGTGTTCATTTGAATAGAAAGATTTGTTGGAGTGTCAGGTGTTTCCTGTTCGTTAATCGTTAACGCAACGGGAATCACTACAGAAGGATTGCTTGCATCATTACTCATTACTAAAATCTGGGAATAATAAAATCCTGCTGCAAGACCTGTGGAGTTAATATTTATACCAATCTGATCCTCAGACTGACCGGGAGTAATTGTTCCTGCCATTGCAGCAATATTATCAAATATAATCCAATCAGATACTTTGGTAATTTTTATATCATCAAGACATATTCCGAATCCATATTTAGTAGTTCCTTCAAAAGCCAGGTAATAAGTCGACGAAAGACCAGGAAGATTTATCTCTTCATGAGTCCACTCACTTATATCCTGAGTATATTCTGCTATCTCATTCCATTCACCTCCGGGAGAATTTTTGTAGTAAATCCTCAACTCATCCTGATCTCCTGACCAATTACTTTGTGTATGCCAAAAACTGAGAACTGCTGCATTTTCTCCACTCAGATTCAATTCAGGAGTGATAAGTCTGGTTACTCTCGGATCAGGAAGTGGATTATATAACCTGGCATTTAAACTGCCGGAATGAGAACCGGACGGATTTGAAGAAAAACCTCCTTCGGTAAAAGTCCAGCTAACACTCCCTGTAACAAATTCTTCATCCCAATTAATGGGAATATTTTCAGATTCAAATCCTTCCTGCAAGATAGCGTTTACTATTTCATAATTCAAGTCAGCCTCACCTGAATTTCCAATACTTAATATGTGACTGCTATTCTGATTTGATGATTGCTCAACAGTAATCTGTTCTGGCGTTACCATTATTGTAGGCATGAATTGCTCTTTAGTCAGCGAGAAGCTGTCTAAATACATACGGTTGCCATAAGCACTGATTGCTTTGAATATTATGTATCCATTGCCCGGATTTGTAATTGGAAGATCATAACTGTACTGATACCATCCAGTGCTATTCACTACAGGATCTAAACCAATTGTTCTGTTAATTGTCCCCAGAAGAGTATTTTCTGATTCAAGATTATTGGCAGAACTGAAGTAAACCTCAATTCTGTCAGCATTACTTATATAACCATCATCACGATACATCCAAAACGAAAAACTGTAATCGTAATTCTCCAGATCAGAGAAATCTATCTTGGGAGTCGACATTATGGCAGAGTGATTCTCGTAAGCATTGTAACTGTTAAACTGCAC